>NZ_JBBGYS010000011.1:0-135101 GCF_037479595.1 Pseudomonas sp. MYb541
GCCCCCCCGCTGCCCGTCATAGCCTACGGATAAACCTGCCGGCCCGCTTCCACCACTCACGGGGGCCCGATTTTGCTCACTTCACATACTCAATGCCGGTGATCCACCAGCACACTTCTCCACCCGGGGTCTGCACGATGGCCTCATCGTCTACTTCCTTGCGCAACAACGCACGGGCCATGGGTGAGTCGATGGAGATGTAGTCCATGCGATCATAAATTTCGTCATATCCGACGATGCGAAATCGTTTGGTCTCACCCTGCTCGTTCTCGATGTCCACCCAGGCGCCGAAGAACACCTTGCCCTCTTGCTCGGGCATGTACTCCACCACCCGCATGTCTTCCAGGCGCTTGCGCAGGTAACGCACGCGACGGTCGATCTCACGCAGCAGTTTCTTGTTGTACTGGTAATCGGCGTTTTCGCTGCGATCTCCCAGCGAGGCCGCCCAGGTCACTTTGCGCGTGGTGTCCGGGCGCTTTTCGCGCCACAGGTAATCCAGCTCCTTCTTCAGCGCTTCATGACCCTCTTTGGTAATCAGCTTGGTACTCAAACGCTTACATCCCCAGGCAGTGTCCACAGGTGCCGATACGCCCGGATTTCAAACCCGGCCTTCGGCTGGCTGGCGTTGATGATAAATGAACCCGTGAAAGTAGCCAGACCAGTCTAGTTATCCAACACCTGGTCCAGCTCAAGCAGCATGCCCCGCAGGTTCTGTCGCAAGCCCGACACGTGCGACGTCATCACCTTCAAAGACTCTGTTCTCTGGCTGACCGCGAGCGACTGTTCTTGCAGTTGAGTGATGCGCTGCTCCAGTGCTCGAACCTTCTCTTCCAACTGGCCTTGCTCCTGCTGCAATCGCGCCTGCCATTGCTCAAGTGCCGCCTCCCGTTCGATTGCCGCGAGTTTTTGCTGGGTCAACTCTTGGGCTACACGGGCAAGGTTGGTCAACGTGCTGTCCACTTCGAACAACGTGCTGTGGTCCGCGGCTGGCGAGTGCTTCGGTGGCGCAGGTACATCGAGTTCAGGCTGGATAGCAGGTGAGGCGTGCGCCCTGACGATGGGCGCTTCGACAGGCCTCTGTCGAATCTCCTCAACGGGATGTTCATCCACAGGCGTATGGGGATTCTCGGATCCTCTGCCCCCTCTAGCAGGAGGGGAGGTCATTTGCGACGAGAAACGAATGGACGGCACGATCACTGAAGCGTTTTCAATCGCCGGCAGTGTCGGCGCAGACATGCCCAGGGTGATCACCTTCATCACCAGCGCCTTCTTGATGATTACCGAATGATGGTCCTCGGGCCTGGCAGGCGGCAGCTTGCAGCCTTTCAAGTCGACAAAATGATAGGGCACCTGGGTTTCCGTCACTCCGCCCGCCTTCATCCCCGAAGCGGCCAACGTCAGAATTTGCTTAAACACATGCAACGCCAACTGCAAATCTTCTCGTGACTCAACTCCACCCAGGAAGTATCGGTCAACTTTCTTACGTAACGAAGCGATATAAACCCTGGAACTTTCCGGTTCTACTTCCTCATCCAGACTATAGACAAGAAAGTTGGAGGCCGTCTGACCTACGGCAAAGCCACAGAGCAATGCACCGTTAACCGGAGCATCTTGGCCATCGCGTTCAAGAACAAGGGTACGTAGCAGCATCATGCTATTAGGCCTCACTGAGCAGGGCAGAAAATTTATCTAAATAACAAATAAACATTCAAAAATTGGACATTCCGCAACCTATCACATTGTTTCAGCGGCCTGCCCAACCGGCGCGTAGGACTTCTCTTATTAAGAGTTATCGGCGTTCCCAAAAACGGCCATTACCCGTACCCTTTTTTAACGCCCCCTACGTCATGCCAAACTTTTTCGGTAAAAAAATGATCGAAATAAGCAATCTGACAAAACACACGGGTAACACAACTATACTCAGCGACCTTTCATTCAGCGCCAATCAACAAGAATGCCTGGGATTGTTCGGGAAGGATCATAGGGCCAAAACAACTCTGCTCGACCTAATGGCAGGTTCAACGCAGCCGTCCAGCGGTTATATAAACATCCAGGGTTTGGATATCCAAACCCGTGCACTTAAAGCAAAGCAACTCGTTGGCTATCAACTGTCCATGGACCTTGGCCACACAACGATGTCCGTCAAAGTGTTCCTTGGATTCATGGCCGCCGTTCGCGGCTTCCACGGCGCCGAAAAACGCGCGCGGCTGGAACAGACTGTGGCGCGACTGGATCTGTTTCCGGTGCTCGATGCCCCCCTCGATGCCCTCTCCATCGGCTGGAAACGCAAAGTCGCCATCGCCCAGGCCGTCCTGCATAGCCCTGCCTTGTTACTGCTGGATGAGCCAACCGAAGGACTCGCACCTGAACAGAAGCATTCCTTCAGGGCACTTATCCAGTCATTGACGCAAGAAATGACAGTGATCATCGCCTCTCGTCACTGCGATGAACTGTCCGAGTTGTGCACACGCGCACTCGTCATCGCGGGCGGTCGCCTGGTCGCCGACACCCCACTGCCCGATCTACAACGCGACTCACGTCATTTCCAGGCAGTGACCCTGGCCGCGGACACTCCACTGGATCTGCTGGCCTTGGCCGTACTGCCCGGCGTGGCAGGCATCGAAGAGCATCGACATGCACCCGGTACAGTGACGGTACTCGCCATGCCGGGGCACACCATCTATCCCCATATCAACACGCTGATTGCCAGTCGCCGCTGGAAAATCAACTCATTGAGCCTGGAACCAGGTCGCCTGAATGATGTGGTCCACCACCTGAGCCAGGAGGCGCCCCTTTGAAACTACTGCCCATCATTTTAAAGCGCCAGCTCGCCAGCTATGCCAGCACACCCAGTACTTACCTGCACATTGCCGTCTTTCTCATCCTGTCAGTGACACTGGCAAGATACATGAGCCAGTGGCCGGAACAGAACAGCAGTGACTTGCAGGTATTCTTCCAATTTCACCCCTGGTTGTACTTATTGCTGATTCCCGCCTTGGCCACGCGACTCTGGGCGGATGAGTGCAGTGCAGGGTTTCTCGGGCTGATGAAAACCATGCCCATCACCAGCTATGAATGGGTGATTGGAAAATTCCTCGCTGCCTGGCTGGTGGTAGGCACAGCCCTATTGCTGATGCTTCCTCTCGTCATCATTGCCAATTACTTGGGCAGGATCGATAACAGCGTTATTGCTTCGCAATTTTTCGCAAGTTGGTTGCTGGCGGGAAGTTATCTGTCGGTCGGTTGTTTTATCTGTACGCTTGTACGCCAGCGCACGGTTATCTTCGCACTGACCCTGGGCTTGCTTCTGACAGCCAGTGGTCTTTCTTCCATCTTGGACTCACTTGAACATCAAGCGCCTATCGGATTAATCGACAGCTTGGCAGCCCTCAGCCCTACTTTGCGATTCAGCAGCATCGATGATGGGAAACTCACACTTCGTGACACGCTTTACTTCATCAGTATGATCCTCGCCTTTCTCACTGCGACGATAGTCAAACTCAACTATAAA
Source organism: Pseudomonas sp. MYb541 (assembly GCF_037479595.1). NCBI lineage: Bacteria > Pseudomonadati > Pseudomonadota > Gammaproteobacteria > Pseudomonadales > Pseudomonadaceae > Pseudomonas > Pseudomonas sp. MYb541. The sequence goes on from NZ_JBBGYS010000011.1 coordinate 3,512, forward strand.
CACAGCTGAGAAGGGAAATCCTCAATGCGGTCCTCGCTGCGCACCAGCATGACACTCGCCGTCACCTTCCTGCTTTTCCTAGCGTTCAACCTGGTTTGGATAGGCAAACTTCCTGATATACGGTGGGATCTTTCTGAACACAAAATTCATACCTTCGCGCCTGCGGTAAAACAGCTGCTCACTACGCTGGAAGACCCAGTGGACTTGTATTACTTCAACTCCAGCAACGACCCGAAAAGAAGCTACGCGGTGCAACGCTACAGCAAGCGTATTGAAGACCTGCTCAAGGAGTACGAGAAAACGGCCAACGGCATGATTAACCTGCACCTTATTGAGCCGGCCCCTTTTTCGGAGGATGCCTATAAAGCCCGACTGTCCGGGTTAGACGACAATGCTGGGTTTCTCGGCCTTATCGGCACCCGTGTTGGTCACGGTGTACGACGTATTGGCTCCTTCAGCCTCGACCAGGAGCCCTTGCTTGAGTATGAAATCGGTCATCTGCTGTATAAATTGCAGCACCCCGAGCGCCCGGTCATTGCGCTATTGTCGGGAGTGGCGATGGACAAATCCGCAAGCCGGCTGTTGCAGGAACTGCAGCAGGAATTCGACCTGGTCAATCTGGAACCGGCTGCCGCATCCGTCCCCCAGCAGATCAAAACACTGATGGTCGTGCACCCTCAGGCGTTGCCTGAGCGAACTGTGTATGCCATTGAACAATTTGTATTGAAGGGCGGCAGGTTGATGATGTTTATCGACCCTTTGACTGAGCAACGCCCAAACCTCCCTCCAAGCAACACTCGGCTGAGCGAGTTGCTGGCCGCCTGGGGTATCCAGATGCCGGCGGACCAGTTGGTGGTGGACGACGTCTACACGCCAAGGGAGACACAGGGCGCGCCCAATCAGGTCCGATTGAACCTGCCTCGACAGGCAATGAACACCCATGACATCAGCACATGGAACCTCAGCAGGGTGACGGTATTGAGCAGTGGCGCCCTCTCCCCCCTGAGCAAGAGCCGCACGACCTTCACCCCGCTCCTGCAAAGTTCCGAACAGTCTGTCTTGTTGGACGTTAATGGCCTCACAAGCGCGGCTGCGATCGACGCATTGATTGAAGAGGCATCGAAGCAAGAACGACAGCATGTGATTGCTGCGCGTATCGAGGGGCCGAGCTATTCGGTGTTTCCCGATGGCATCAAGGGGCAGCCGCCCGGTTTGCAGAAAGCGGCACACATTCATGTTGTAGTGGTTGCCGATACGGACATGCTCATGGATAAGGTCAACGATTCGGCGCCCGACGGCAACGCGTTGTTTGTCTTGAATACCCTCGACAACCTGTCCGTCCCCGACACACTCGCCGCCATTCGTCCGCGCGCGCCTCGGGAAACGTCGCCAAACAGGTTGGAGAGCATGCGCAACGTCGCGAAACAGGCCTATCGTCTGAAAGCCGGAGAACTGGAGCGGCGCCTGCAACGCACTGAGCAGGAATGGCAGCGGCTTAGTCCGTGGACAACCGCCCTTGGCACCCAGCCAGTGGACACCACCACTCAGCTGCAGGCACTCAACAAGGAGCGTCTGCGCTTGCCCATGGAACTGCATACCCTGGAGCACGAAGCATATGCCCAGGTGCGTCGATTGGAGTGGGTTATAAAACTGACGGTGACCTTTGCGATACCCGTGACCTTATGCCTGATCGCCTGGCTGGTCTTTCTGGGCCAACGCCGTCGCCGGCTTAAAGCCGGCAACCTCATTCACTGAACGCTCAACGACGGGCGATCAGCCCTTGCCGGGCAATGCGGGTCAACTGACGGATGACCTCATCGGCGTCGCCAGCACTGGGCGCCTGGATTACCGCAAGGTCAAAACTGTTGCTGGCAAACCGCGCAAGAGAATCGCCATCTTCGACAAACTGGATCAGGAACGCGGATGGTCGGCCCGTACGACGCGGCCAGCCGTCCAGGTAGCGCAACAGCGTCGGCTGGTGCTTGCCGCCCAAGAGAATTTTAGGATTGCGTTGAGTGAGGTCCGCGGTGATCGGGGCCAGGCGTATCAGTGGGCGTAGTGCATTCATCGTGTCGTGTCTCTGCCTCAAAAGTCTGCGGGCAGGTGAGAGGCAACACCGAACCAGCGCTTTAGCGGAATTTCGAAGCATGGAACATGCTTCTGTCGGGACCGATAACGATCACCCATGGCGCCCCGCAATTAGCTGTTTAAATCGGCGCATGAGCGGCATCCTAGAGAAGCCGGTGGGGCGGTGTCAAGAATCCCGATCAGCAAAAAGCCCGCACAGGGCGGGCCTCTTGAAGGTTCTACGGGGGTCAGTTGGCGATGGCGCGGTCCGCAGACAGCTTGCCAGCACCTTCCAGCAGTACCGCCAGCGAGCCACCGAGCAAGGCCAGGGCGAACTCATAACCGTTGTTGGCCATGAACAGGCCGTTATGGATGTGTACCGAGAAGATCGCCACCAGCGACAGAATGGTCAGGCCCAATGCCGCAGGACGAGCCAGCAGGCCGATGATCAAAGCCAAACCAGCAAAGAATTCGGTGCCACCCGACAGCAATGCCATCAGGGTACCTGGCGCCAGGCCAATGCTTTCCATCCACTGGGCAGTACCCGCCAGGCCGTAGCCGCCAAACCAGCCAAAAAGTTTTTGCGAACCGTGGGCGGCAAAGATTATGCCGACAACGATACGCAGAATGGTCAGGCCGTAACCGGCGCGGGTGGACAGGATGCTTTTGATCAGTGGGCTCATCGTGATAATCCTTTTCTAAGTAGGGGTTGATTGGCCGCTATATTAATCAGTTTAGGTAATGATAAAAGCCGAAAAAATGCCTGATTAACATCGATAAAATCGATTACTTCCGTGAGGCGATTTTCGGCGCTGGCGGCTCCAGAGACTCCCGCTCCCGATCGAACGCCAAATAGTACTTGTTGACGCTATTAACATAGCTGACGCCGCCCATCCCTACCTGCTCCATGGCAATACGCTCAACCTGGAAGAACCACTGATTGGGGTTCAACCCCCGGCGCTTGGCTTCGGTGCGCATGCCCTGCACCCGCTCCGGCCCCATGTTGTAGGCCGCCAGCACAAACGCCATGCGCTCGCGCTCGTTGAGCTTGGGGCTGGCGAAGAACTTGCGGCGGATCATCGCCAAGTAGCGCGCGCCGGCCTGCACGTTACTGTCGAGGCTCTCGATATTGTTGACTCCCACTCGCTGCGCTGCCGAGGGCGTGATCTGCATCAGGCCGGTGGGACCGCCGCTGTTGCGGGCGCCAGGATCAAGCGCCGACTCTTTGAAAGCGAGTGCCGCCAGGTTCAGCCAATCCATGCCCTGCTCGCGTGCGTGCTTTTGCAACACCGGGCGCAGTTTTTCCAGGCGCTGACGGTCGACGCGGGCCAGTGGATTGCGTACTTGATAGAGGCGACGGTAGATACGTTGGAACGCCACATCCTGGTCGGAAGGCGTCCGGTAGGTCTTGAGGAATCGATCAATACTGGCCCGCAGCATTGAGGCATCCTGGCGCACGAACCAGTACTCGTCGCCCGGCTCGCTGATCGCCACCTGCTTATCGAAGCGCAACTTGGGCAAGATTTTCGACCAGCGTTCAGCAATCGGCTTTTCAACAATCGTCAGATGAAAAATGCCGGCCTGGACCATTTCCAGTACATCTTCCACCGCCAGTGTCGGGTCCACCCACTCCACTTTCACCGGCGGTTGCTTGTGCAGGGCCAGTTTCTGGTTGACCTGGCTGATGGCGTCCGACGCTGCGCTGCCGGTGGTCAATGCCAGGGTGCGACCAGACAGTTGTTCCAATTTGGTGAAACGCCGCTCGCCCTTCACACCCACCAGCCAGAGCGGTACATCGCTGACAATCGGGTCGCTGGTGCTGATCTTGTGCGCGGCCTTCACATCGAGCAATTCACCCGGCGCCACCAGGTCGCCTTCGCCACGGGCCAGCGCGCCGAGCAACTGGTCCTTGGCCTTGGGAATGATCTTGAGGTTGATTTCCTGGCCATCGCGGGCATGACCATTGAGGTATTGCTCGAAAGCGCGCAGGCGATGGTATTCGACACCAATAGCCTGGCCCTGGACCTCGCCGGAACTGTTACGGCTCTGGTTGACCAATACGCGCAGGGTGCGGCTGGAGCGAATCTCCGCCAGGTCACGGACCTTGCTGGGCTTGGTGACTTCCAGCGGCCCGTCCAGACGCGCGACCGCCGCCATGGGCAGCAGCAACGTCAGGCACAACATAAGCAACGCCGAGGGTCGGATCATCCGCTCTCCGGAAAAGAATACTGGCCAACGCCTCGCGAAAAACGAGGCGGTGGGAGTCAGAAACAGAGCGCTTTATGCGCTGGCAAGGCGCGCAACGGTGGCAGGGTGAAAGGCGGCTGGCCGACCACAATGTCACTTGCGACGTTCAAAGACAGCTATAACTCTTTGTAGTTCTTCGTTTTTCTTATAAATCTACAGCTCTGATATGCTTTCCGGCCGCAGGCGGAGATAGCACCATGCAACTCATTGATATCGGCGTCAACCTGAACAACCCCAGTTTCGACGAGAAGCACCAGGCGGTACTCGACCGCGCCTATGCCGCCGGCGTACAGCAATTAGTGCTCACCGGCACCAGCATCGAGGGCAGCGAACAGGCCCTGGCGTTGTGCGAAAAACTCGATGACAGCGGCCAACGCCTGTTCAGCACCGCCGGCATCCACCCCCACTCCGCCAGCGATTGGAACGGCGACAGCGCCCAGCGTCTGCGCGCTTTGCTCAGCGAAAGCCGCGTGCGTGCGGTGGGTGAATGCGGGCTGGACTTCAACCGGGACTTTTCCCCGCGCCCGCAGCAAGAAAAAGTCCTGGAAGAACACCTGGCCCTGGCCGTCGAGCTGAAATTGCCGGTGTTTCTCCACGAACGTGACGCCAACCAGCGCCTGCTGGAAATTCTCAAGGACTACCGCGACCACCTCACCGCCGCCGTGGTGCATTGCTTCACCGGTGAACAGGCGGCGTTGTTCAGCTACCTCGACCTCGACTTGCACATCGGCATCACCGGCTGGATTTGCGACGAACGCCGTGGGACACACCTGCATCCACTGGTCAGGGAAATCCCCCGTGACCGTCTGATGCTGGAGAGCGACGCCCCCTATCTGCTGCCACGCACCCTGCGCCCCAAACCGAAAAATGGCCGGAATGAGCCGGCATATCTGCCGGAAGTCCTGCGCGAAGTCGCCCTGCACCGCAACGAAAGCATGGAAGACCTCGCCCGTAACAGCACGGCATGCGCCCGCCGCTTCTTTGGGCTGCCTGAAGTGGATTGATGCGGCGCATTGACCCACGTCAAAACCGTCTCCCTGAATAGCGGCACAATAATGGCACCTTGCCAATGCTGTTTCCGCTATCAGAGAAAACCTTCCATGGGTGCCTGGCTTAGCAATATCTCGCTGAAATACAAATTCTGGGCCGTCAACGCGGTCGCCTTCATTACTACCCTGCTGCTGGTGCTGTATGCCGTGCAGCTTGAACAACAGGCGCGCAGCACAGCCTCCCACGCCTCTGCGCAGGCACAAGCGCGGCTGCTTGACGCCTGGCCGGCTGGGGAAGCACTGCCTAAAGGCGAGCACTGGCTGTCGTTCAAACGCGGCCAAGTCCCACAACTGGCCGACCAGGATCTGTCAGCCCTGGGCAGCGCCACGGGCTGGATCGAGCTCAATCACATGCCTGTGTTCGGCGAGAACCCGCTGATGGGCGCCGAAGTCGTCGCCCGCCCTGATGGTCAATATGCTGCCGTCCTTGCCTACGCGCCCAGCCTGAGCCAGGTGTTCGAAGAGCGCTTCGCCAACTATGCGGTAGCGGTCATGATCCTGATGCTGGCGATGCTCGGTGCCTCGCAACTGCTGATCCGCTTCCTGCTCAGCCAACTCAACACTCTCAAGGACGTGATGCTGCACGTAGAGAAAACCGGCGACCTGTCGGCCCGCGTGCCCTTGGCGTGCAAGGACGAAGTCGGCCAGATGGCCAGCGCGTTCAACGCGATGCAGGCCGGCTACCAGAGAGTGGTCAGCACCGTAGCGCGTACTGCCCAACAGCTGGACGACGGCGCCGCGCGCCTCGCCAGCAGCATGAACGAGGTGCAACACGGCATGCTCGGCCAACAAAGCGAAACCGACCAGGCCGCCACCGCCATCAACGAAATGACTGCAACGGTTTATCACATTGCCCAGCACGCAGGCGCCACAAGGGATCTGTCCCAGACCGCCGACACCCTTGCCGGTAGCGGCCAGGAAGTGGTCACCCGCGTGCAACGTTCGATTGCCGGCCTGTCCACCGGTGTGCAACAAACCGCCGAAATGATTCAGAAGCTCGCCGAGGACAGCCAGAAAATCAACGGCGTGGTCAGCGTGATCCACAGCATCGCCGAGCAAACCAACCTGCTCGCCCTCAACGCCGCCATCGAAGCCGCCCGCGCCGGGGAAATGGGTCGTGGCTTTGCCGTGGTCGCCGACGAAGTGCGCAACCTGGCCAAGCGCGTGCAAAGTTCCACCGACGAAATCACCCGCATGGTCTCGGCCCTGCAAGCCGGCACCCGCGACGCGGTGGACTTCATGCAGGAAAGCTCGTTCAAGGCCGACGACTGCGTGCAGCAGGCCCAGGAAGCGGGCGCCGCCCTCGCCGAAATCACCGGTGCCGTGGCGCAGATGCGCGAAAGCAACACCCAGATCGCTGTCGCCGCCGAACAGCAAAGCCACGTGGCCGAAGAAATGAACCGCGCGGTCGTCAGCATTCGCGACGTAACCGAGAACACCGTGCAGCAGACCGTGAACTCGGCGACCACCAGCAATGAACTGGCCACCCTGGCCGGGGAGTTGAGCAAAGCGATTGGGCAGTTGAAGCTGTAGGACTGTTCACCCTGCAATCCACCGCCTACAACACAGCCTCGGTTTGCCCGAAGTTTTGGCGAAACTTCCTAGCCCTCTCGGCGAATAACGCCGACTTCTTTTCTCAGCCAACCTCTCCAAAGTCTCTCGCCTGACCAATCAGCGCGAGGGACCGCCGATGCACCTTTCTATCAGTGCCCCGCTCAATGGGGCCGTTTCATGATTCCGGTTATTGCGCAGTTCGTCCTGTCGCCCATGAATGCCGAAAAGCCGGACGTGGAAAGCGTCTTTCGTGACTTCAGCGCGTGCCTGAGCTCATTTGACGAATGGGCCGAGAGCTTCTGGAGCGGCTCGGCGCTGGACGTGGAGCAGGTGTTCAAGGTCGGCCAGGAAGTTTCCCTCGTCGCTCCCGCGTCTTCCAAAAAACCCAATCGCACGGTGGCCGTTTGCAAGGCCCAGGGCTCGTTGACCCTGGTGCATATGTTTGAAAGCACGCGGTTTGTGCCCATCGGCAATACGCCGGTGATGCTGCAAGCCATCGGGTCGGATGGCACGCCATTCGGTGACCCTATCCGTCGAACCATCGACGCCAGCGGCATTCTTGAAGTCAACGATTGCGTCCGCGACCAGCGTTACCAGATCACTTTTTATCCCAACGTTTCCAAGGCACACGTCAAAGCGCTGTATGCGTCTTATCAGTCGGTGATCGACGGGCTGGAACAGCGCTTGCGTGATGAATGGACGAAGACCTTCAAACCGCGATGGAAGGACTTCGCCAACGCCACGCCGTTCGAGCGCAGTGCGATGCAAGGCGTGGCGTTGGCGGGTGGGATTGGCAAGGCGCTCTACAACCTCTGGGATAACGTCACACAGCTGTACGACCTGTTGGCGGACCTCAAGGCCAATAGCGAGAAGTTGCTGAAGTACATCACCCAGGTCGAGCTGGACGAGCTACTGAAACTGGGCAAGGACGCCATCGCCCATGGCCTGCTGGTGCTCAGCGATGAGCCGCTGCTGTTCATCTATCTGTCGGCAATGGTCGCCTGGATACGCATGCTACCGCCGCCGGATATGTATGAACTGGTGGGCGAGATTACCGGCGAGATTCTGATCAATCTGTTTTTGATCTGGGCGACGCGGGGCATGGGCGTGCAGGTTCGGCTGGGTATGCAGGTGTTGGGGCATATCAAGTCGGGTCGGGTGCGCAAGTGGCTGGCGATGTTGGCCGATCAGTTGGTTGGGCCTCGGTTGGACGCGCATGTCGAAACGGCCAAGCCGCTGTTGCTGGGTAGCCCGGCGACACCGATTCGGACGGTTCCGGATGTGCCGTTGAAGGCTGGGGATCAGGTGGTTTCCAACGCGGTGCCGGTGGTGCGGGACAAGTCCCAGCGAACGGTGTTGGTGCGCCAGGAACATGTGGATGATGCGCCAGCTTCTGCTCGAAACCCGGCTGGGGATGCGGCTGATTCTTCGGACAAAACGGCCACCAACGGCTGCCCGGTGTCGATGGTCACGGGTGAGGAACTGCTCACCCTCACCGATGGTGCGCTGGACGGGATTTTGCCGTTTGAGTGGACCCGGTTGTATCGCACCAGCGCGGTGGAAGTGGATTGTGGGTTGGGGTTTGGTTGGAGTCACTCGCTGGCGCATCGGCTGAGTGTTTCCGGGGATTCGGTGGTGTGGACCGATCATGAGAATCGGTCGACTACCCTGCCCCTGCCCACGGTTTCTCGGCCCGCGATCACCAATAGCCTGGCTGAAGCGGCGATCTACCTGGGGTCGCTGCCCGATGAGTTGGTGTTGGCTCAGTCGTCACGTTTCTACCACTTCCGCGACGGTGTGCTGACGGCAATCAGCGATGCGTATGACAACCGGTTGCGCATCTCTCGCAATTACCTGGGGCAGATTGAGCGGCTGGATAACGGCGTCGGGCGCTCGTTGTTCTTGCGCTATGCGTTGGGTCGCATTGTGGCGGTGGACTACCAGATTGAGCGGGCCGTCGATGACGGTCCGTTTGTCTGGGTGACGGAGCAGAACGTTGTTTCCTACGCCTATGACGCGGCGGGTCGGTTGGTTTCTGCGACCAATGCGGTAGGCGAAAGCGAGGTTTATCGGTACGACGAGCAACACGTCATTCTTGAGCGTGGACTGGCTGGTGGGGCGAGTTTCTTCTGGGAGTGGGAAAGGTCTGGCAAGGCCGCACGATGTGTCCGGCATTGGGCCAGTTTTTCGCAGATGGACACGCGGTATGCCTGGGATGACAACGGGCAGGTCACGGTGTTCAACGCCGATGGCAGCCAGGAAGTCTACGTGCATGACCAACGGGCGCGGCTGGTGCAGCGGGTGGATCCGGATGGGGCTGAGCACTCCAAATCCTACGATGACAAAGGCCGGCTGACGGTTGAGCAGGGTCCGCTGGGGGCGATCACGGCCTACCAGTACGACGAAGCCGGACGTTTGGTGGCGGTGTTTCCGGGGGATGATGAGCCGACGACCTACGAGCATGACAATGGATTCGTACGGGTTGTAAGGCGGGGTCAGGCGATTTGGAAATATGAGCGTAATGACCAGGGCGACGTTACGCGTAGGACCGATCCTGACGGCCATTCGACTGAGTACAGCTACAACAAACGCGGGCAACTGACGCAGGTTTGGTTGCCGGATCACAGCTGTCATCGGCTGGTTTGGAATGAGCGTGGGCAGTTGCTTGAAGAGCAGTTGCCGAATGGCGGAGTCAAGCGTTATCGCTATGACGATCTGGGGCGACAGGTTGTCCGCGAGGATGAACATGGCGCGCTGACCCAGTATCAATGGGACGCCGCAGGCCGCTTGCTAAAACTGACTCAGCCCGGCGGTGCCAAACGGGAATACAGCTACAACGCATACGGAAAAATCACCTCCGAGCGCGATGAACTCGGCCACGTCACGCGCTACGAATACGCCGACGGCCTGCACCTGATCAGCCGGCGCATCAACGCTGATGGCACTCAGGTCAAATACCGTTACGACAATGTGCGGTTATTGCTCACCGAGATCGAAAACGAGGTGGGCGAAACCTACCGACTCCAGTATCACGCCAATGGCCTGATCCAACAGGAAACCGGCTTTGACGGCCAGCGCACAGCTTACCTCTACGACCTCAACGGCAACCTGCAAGAAAAGACCGAACACGGTGATGACGGTAGTCAGTTGCTTACCCGCTACGAGCGCGACCACGCCGGCCGACTCGTAAGAAAAACTCTGCCCGACGGCAACCTGGTCGATTACGCCTACGACCGTCAGGGCAATCTCTTAAGCGTCGAAGATGGCCACTGGGCGTTGGCTTACGAGTACGACAGCCAAAACCGCCTCACCGCCGAACACCAAGGCTGGGGCACGCTGCGCTATGGCTACGACGCCTGCGGACAACTGAACAACCTACGCCTGCCGGACAACAACCGGGTGGCGTTCAACCACGCCAAAGGCGGCCAACTCGAAAAAGTCGAGGTCAATGGGCAAACGCTCACCACTCATCTATTCGATACAGGTCGAGAACACCAAAGAGGCCAAGGAAAGCTGCTCAGCAGTTATCAGTACGACGACCAGGGACGCCTGTTCAACCACGGCCTGTGCGACATCGAAGGTGCTATTTACCGACGCCAGTACCACTACGACACATCCGGCAACCTCACCCGCCTGCTCGACACCCGTAAAGGTGAACACCACTACCACTACGACCCGCTAAACCGCCTCACCCGCGCCGACCACTCCCAACACGTGCAGGAACGCTTTGGCCACGACCCGGCTGGTAACGTTCTCATGCAAGACCGCCCGGGCCCGGACATCGTGGCCGGCAATCGCCTGATGATCCAAGGCGACCATCATTACGACTATGACGCCTTCGGCAACCTTATCCGCGAACGACGCGGCAAAGGCCATCAACTCGTCACCGAATACCGCTACGACTGCCAACACCGCCTGATCGGCATCAAAAAACCCAACGGCCAGACCGCCAGCTATCGCTACGACCCGTTTGGCCGCCGTATCAGCAAAACTGTTGATGGCATTACCACCGAGTTCTTCTGGCAAGGCGACAAACTCATCGCCGAACACCACGCGGAGCGCCACCGCAGCTACCTTTACGAACCGGACAGCTTCCGTCCGCTAGCCTTGCTGGAAGGTCTTGGTCCAAAGGAAACCAGGCACTACCACTACCAACTTGACCACCTGGGCACCCCACAGGAACTCACCGCTCAGGATGGCGAAATCGTCTGGTCCGCCCATTACCGCGCCTATGGCGAAATCAGCCGTCTAGACATCAACAAAATCGACAACCCACTGCGTTTCCAAGGTCAATACTTCGACTTGGAAAGCGGACTGCACTACAACCGTCATCGCTACTACAATCCGGATATTGGCCGCTACCTGACGCCGGACCCGGTAAAGCTGGCGGGTGGGATCAATGCGTACCAGTACGTGCCCAACCCGATTGGTTGGGTTGACCCTTTGGGCTTAAGTAATTGCCCAGAAGGAGGCATATGCAAATCGCAAGCTCGGATAGAAGAGCCAGCAGACAACATCACCGCAACGAGAGGTGAGCCCAGTAGCCCTGCTGTATCAACACGTCCGACAGAGTTTGCCAACGAGAAAAAACTCAACGAGCATTACGACAAGCACGGAACTGAATTTCGAGTAGAAAATAGTCACGAATATCTACTCGCTGCACGTCATGTCGTAAGCAATGGCACGCCCGTGCAATATTTGTATAGGGACACTCCAACGACCGGATATGTTTTACTTATGGGAACAAATAGGACAGGGCAGGCCAAATTTGCTTTTGCAGGATCGAATACAAATGGCCATATAACTACTCTGCATACCAAAAGCGGAAAAGACTTCTGGAGAATGATAAATGGCAACCCCTCTGACAAAACAATCAGACCTTACAACAAATAACTATAAGAGAGTACGCGTTTTAGCACTCAATGATCAGATACAAGAAGATATTACGCTGCTCATAGAGGGGACGATCATAAATTGCTTTATTAGTTACTGCCCCTATCAAATAGAAGTTGGGAAATTCTATGACGTGGAGCTGACCATAAACATTCCTGACGATTATGTGCTTGAGCGTGCTGAGCCGAGCGGCGTGTTGGCCGAAAAGATAGGGCCTGGCTATTCCTATATCCTTTACGGCGAGCTCTATGACGATAAACTTCTCACCTTCACATCGCTGAGCGACGAAGGCATACATTATGACCATCCAGAACTTAACGAGCATTATGTAAAATTAACGGTCGAAAGAATCGACGCCAGCTTTCACTGAAAAGCTTAAAACCGAGCAGTCGTTTACATGGCAGGAGCTTGCAGTCTATGACCCCCATAGCCAGCCCCAATTCGCCCCCTCCTCCAACCCCACCTAAACTCTCTCCATGCTATTTCAACGGACAGAGGATTCACCATCATGGGCAAACGTCACCCCAATCTCCCCGCCTGGCAATGGCGTAATTACCCGCAGAACCACCAACACCCGACCAACCTGGCGTTGCACCTGATTGCCGTGCCGCTGTTCATCATCGGGTTTCTGTTGATCGTGTCCGGGGTTTTCAGCCTGAGCCTGGCCAGTTTTGCCGTGGGTGTGGTCGGGATTCTGGCCGGCTTGGCGTTGCAGCGTCATGGCCATAGCCTGGAAGCCCAGGCCAGTGAGCCGTTCAGTGACCGTAAAGATGCGGTGCAGCGCCTGGTGGTCGAGCAGTTCGTGACTTTTCCGCGCTTTGTACTAAGCGGCGGCTGGTGGCGCGCCTGGCGGCAGCGCCACCGACATTGAGGTCAGGCGAAGACCACCACGGTCTGGCGGCTGATGGCGATCAACTCGCCGGTCGGGCTCCAGAGGGCGGCAGCGGCATGGCCATAGCCATCGCGGGCGTGTTCGATGTTGACGTAATACTGGCACCAGTCGAGGGTCGTCAGATCCTGCAAGGGTTGGATGAATTCGATAGTCCAAGTCAGGGTGCTGCCAGGAGCCGGCTTTTTCAGGTGCGGCAGCAAGGCTGGGGGCCAGGCGTCGACTAAAGCAAGGATATGCGCCTCAGTCAGGGGCTCTTCTTTGACATCGCCGCGTAAACGAACCCAACCGCCCATGTCCCGGGATTTATTGCCGGTAAAGGGTAAGCCACCGACACTCCAGCGCATCGCCAAATGACGCATGAACTCGGGGGTAACGCCCTTGATATAGGGCAGTTCCTGGCATTCATCCCAATGTTTGAACACCGGCGGCGCTTCGCTTTCAACCGCGATTTCCGACTCACGGGACGCACCGAAACTGGCCTGTACCAGTGTCGCCACTTCACCGTTCTGCACCACACGGCCAAGCAATTGGCTGACGGCCTTGCCTTCGCGCAAGACTTCGACTTGATAACTGGCAGGAACGTCCGGCGCTACAGGGCCGACGAAGGTGATGGCCAGCGACCGTAGCGGACGATCGGCTGGCACCTGGGCGCGCAGGGCTTCGTATTGCAAGGCAGCCACCAGGCCACCAAAGGTCGCGCGGCCCTGGGCCCATTCGGCGGGGACGGTGACATCCAGCGGGTTGCTGCGGGCGGCGTCGAGCAAATCACTAAAGCGCATGGCGGTCTCACATCAAAAGAAACAGGTGAGGGATCTTAACCATCGGGCCAGCCAGGTACAGCGCCTATTCCGGCCAAAAGCCGGACCGGTTTAGAGACAATCGGCGCTGAGTTTATCCAGCACGCGGTCCGCCTGCCCTTCTGCCTTGGCCATGGTGCGATGCCACACCGCAACACAAGGTTGCAGATCCGCCTGAAGCTCAGCTTGGGCCAGCCATTGCCAGCAATCGTGCCAATCGCCTAAAGCACCCTGGGCTTTTTTCAGGCGCGACATCGCGTTGGCCGGCAACTTATCCAATTCGGGATAGGCTTCGGCGGCATAACGCACCCGCTTGATCAACAACCGCAGGCGGTGTCGGTCATGATCTGGGTCTTTCAAGGCCTCACCGAGTTTCTGCCATTGTTTGGCCAGACGTTTTTCAATGCGTGGGCGCAGGCCTTTGAGCAATTTCTGATGCTCAGAAGCACGGATGAAACGCGGAAAGGCATCCAGAATCAGCAGCAAATGCGCAAGCTCCGGGCTTTGCGCTACCTGACGATAGGCCTCAGGTTGCAGACGCAGGCGACGGTTGGCGGCCTCGTGATGACCATGCTGGTGCAAATACGCCGCCAGCACCTCACGGTCACGTAGCGGCGTCGTCAATTGGCCGACGGTGCTGGCGGCCAACTCAAGCTGTTCCACCCCTGGCAATCCCCGCAAGGGGCGCAACAAGCTGCGCAGACGGCGCACGGTGGTGCGCAGGTCATGCAAGGCTTCATCGTCGGTGACGGCGGCGAGGCGAGCCTGGCAGCTCAGTAACCCTACTTCCAGGCCAATGACCTGAGCGACTAACTGATCGACCAAAGCTGACATCCTGCCCTCACTGCCTGATGAAAAATCCTACTCGCTGCTGCAGGTCAACGCCCGGCGCGAGACTCACGAATATAGAACCGCGCTTTCTCGGCTTTGTTGGAGCAGCCTTCAAACGCTTCAAACTGTTGCTGGGTCTTGGCGCCCGTCAGCAGCGACAAGGCTTTAGAGTAGCTCACCGTGCCAGCAAAGCCTTCAGCCTTGGCAAGATCGAGCTCCTTCCAGGCAGCGTCCAATTGGCTGCCGCAGCTGTCGCGGTATGCGGTCTTCCCGGCACAACCGGCCAGGGCCAGCATGATCACAGGTACACACATCCAGGCTTTCATCGATGACACCTCAAAAAGAAAAAACAGTCGTACGTTGTAGACGTTGCCTACATGGAAAAGTGCCTGTCCTTAGCCTGAAATCGATTGTACCTACAGACCAGAGCATACCCGAGCACCGTGGCTATTCTGGAAAAATTTCGCAGGTCGCCCGCGAAGATTGAAGCCGCCCCCTCAATGGGTGCATTGTGAGACCCTGCCTTGGGGAGGACATGGACCATGAAGAAGCGTGTTGCCTTGGTGCTGGGTTCCGGCGGGGCCCGGGGCTACGCCCACATCGGCGTGATCGAAGAAATCGAGCGGCGCGGCTACGACATCGCTTGTATCGCCGGCTGTTCCATGGGGGCCGTCGTCGGCGGGATCTACGCCGCCGGTAAGCTGGATGATTATCGGAACTGGATTGAAAGCCTCGATTACCTCGACGTGCTGCGTCTGGTGGACGTGAGTTTTCGCCTGGGGGCGATTCGCGGTGAGAAAGTCTTCGGGCAGATCCGCAAGATTGTCGGCGAGATCAACATCGAAGAGCTGCGCATTCCCTACACCGCCGTCGCCACAGACCTGACCAACCAGCAGGAAATCTGGTTCCAGGAAGGTTGCCTGCATCAGGCCATGCGCGCCTCCGCGGCGATTCCCAGCCTGTTCACCCCGGTGATGCAAGGCAACCGCATGCTGGTCGACGGCGGCCTGCTCAACCCGCTGCCCATCGTGCCGGTGGTGTCGAGCCATTGCGACTTGATCATCGCGGTCAACCTCAACGCCACCAACCAGAAGCACTACCATCTGCCGGTGATCCAGCGCCCGCCCGCCTTCAAGAGCCGCTTTAACAACCTGGCCAAGTCACTCGGCTCGCACCTGCCATTTCGCCGCAAACAGGCCGAACAATTAATGAAGTTGGAGCAGGAAGCCTTAGAAGCCCAAGCGGCGGAGATCAACCCGTGGTTGGAGTCGGCCGAGCCGGAATCCCAACAACCCGCCGCCGCACCGGAAAAGCCGGGAGCACCAAAATCAGCGACCGGCTCGTTCATCATCGATAACGTCGGCCCGGCGTCACTGCTGGATTTGATCAACCAGAGCTTCGAGGTGATGCAGACGTCGCTGGCGCAGTACAAGATTGCCGGCTACCCACCCGACGTGCTGATCAACGTACCGAAGCGGGTCTGTCGGTTTTTCGAGTTCTACAAAGCGCCGGAGCTGATCGCGCTCGGGCGGGAAATCGCCAGTGATACGTTGGACCGGTACGAAAGTGAGCAGAGCTGAAAGAGTTGGTGTTGCTGATGACCTCTTCGCGGGCAAGCCCGCTCCCACAGTTGACCGCGTACAGCCTGAAGAAACTCGGTCGAATGTGGGAGCGGGCTTGCCCGCGAAGAGGCCCGGCCAGACGCCTACGCTCTAAGCACTCAACAACCGATACCCCACTCCCGCCTCGGTCACGATAAACCGCGGCTGGGTCGGATCATCTGCCAGTTTCTGCCGCAGGTGGCCCACGACAATGCGCAGGTAGTGGCTGTCTTCAGTATGAGTCGGCCCCCAGATGTCCTTGAGCAATTGTTGCTGGGTAATCACCCGCCCCGGATGCCGCGCCAATTGCGCCAGCACCGCATACTCCTTGCGGGTCAGCGCCACTTCGGCACCGTCCAGCAGCACGCGACGATAAGCCAGGTCCACCGTCAGCGGGCCAAAACGCAAGGCCGCTTCCTGGGCTTCGCCCGCTGGCGCCTGGCGTAGCAAGGCGCGCACGCGGGCGAGAAACTCCTGAATGCCGAAGGGTTTGGTGACGTAGTCATTGGCGCCACCGTCGAGGGCTTCCACTTTCTGCACTTCGCTCGCGCGTACTGACAGCACCAGCACCGGCACCGTCGACCACTCTCGAAATTCACGCAGCACTTGCTGGCCATCCATGTCCGGCAGGCCGAGGTCGAGCACCAGCAGGTCCGGTTTGCTCAACGCGGCCTGGGCCAAGCCTTCGTTGCCAGTGCCGGCCTCGATCACTTTGTAACCCTGGGAGGCCAGGCTGATGCGCAGGAATTTGCGGATCTGCGGTTCGTCATCAATGACTAAAATCGTCGCGGTCTGGCTCATGGTGCCCCATCAAAATCCGTGAAGAAAACAGGGTAGCTCATGCCTCGCGCTCCAGGCCAGGCTGTGTCGGCAACGGCAGGAACAAGGTGATGCAGGTGCCACGCCCGTCGATACCGTCGGCCACACTGATATGTCCGCCGTGGGCCCCGACCATGCCCTGGCAGATCGCCAGGCCCAGGCCCGTGCCCTGCCCACCACGATCGCCTCGGGCGGCGGTGTAGAACATGTCGAAGATCTTTGCCCGTTCTTCCTCGGGAATGCCTGGCCCCTCATCGGCCACGGCGAAAAACAGCTGATTTTCCGTAACGCCGGCGCTCAGTTGCAAGCGGCCTTGCGGGGGTGAGAAACGTGCGGCGTTTTCCAGCACATTGACCAACGCTTGCTCGATCAACGCGGCATGCACATACAACAAGGGCAACTCAGGTGGCACATCGGTGTTCACCTGCAACGGCGCCAGCACCGCACGCAGACGGCCGAGGGCGCTGCCGACGATATCCCCCGGTGACACCCAGTCCCGTGCCAGTTTCAACGCGCCATGACCGAGGCGTGTCATGTCGAGCAAGTTCTGGATATAGCGATCCAGGCGCTCAGCTTCATCACGGGTGCCTTCAAGCAACTCGCGGCGATCCTCCAGCGGGATGGCTTCACCGAGCGCCAGCAGGCTGTCGATGCTACCGCGCATGGACGTCAGCGGCGTGCGCAAATCGTGGGACACCGAGGCCAGCAAGGCACTGCGCAGTTGCTCGGTTTCGCCGTGCAATCGAGCGGATTCCAACTCTTGGGCCAGTTGCGCACGCGCCAAAGCCTGGGCCAGCGGTTGGCTCAAGGCCGTGAGCAATCGACGGCGTTGTCCGCTCAACTCCAGGCCGGGTTTTGGACTGACACCCAGCAACCCCAGCGGGCCCTCTTCGCCCGACAACGGCCACCACCACCAACGCCCGAACGGCAAGGTGCCGGTGCCCATACCCGCCGGCTGATCATGCTGCCAAGCCCAATCAGCCGCGGCGCGCTCGGCCTCGGTGAGGGTCAGCGGGCCACCAGTTTCGATCGTCCAACCACCCTGCCCATCACGATTGACCAGGCACAGGTCCAGGTCGCTCCAGCCTTCCAAATGATGCGCAGCCGCGCTGACCACCGCCTGGCGATCGGTGGCAGCGGTGAGTTTGCGCGACAGGTCGAGCAGCTCGCTGGTTTCTTCCTGAGTGTCGCGCAACGCCTGCAATTGGCGGCGTTGGCGCGCGGCCAGGTTGCCGGTCAGCGCCGCCATCAGCAGGAAGAACAACAGCGTCAATACGTCTTCTTCACGCTGGATGGCGAAGGAAAAATTCGGCGGGATAAACAGAAAGTCATAGGTCAGGAACGACAACGCCGCGCACACCAGCGATGGCCCCAAACTACTGCGCACCGCCACCAGCAACACGGCGGCGAGAAACACCAGCGAGATATTCGGCAGTGGCAGGACACTGGACACCGCCCACGCCACCGCAGCCGCCACCACCGTCGCCACCACCGCGAGCGCATAATCGAACCACACCAACCCACGTACATCCGGCAAGCGTGGTGGCGCCGGGATGTCGTCGCTGTCGAGGACGTTGATTTCCAGGCCGCGTGCATTTCGCAACAACCGTGCAGCCAGGCCACCGCCAAACAAGCGACGCCGCCAACGCATCCGCGACTGTCCCACCAGCAACAGGCTGGCGCGACGTTCAGCGGCGTGCTGGATCAGCGTCTTGGCCACCTCCCCCGCCCGCAGCAGCACTACCTCGCCCCCCAGACGCTCGGCCAGTTGCTGAGCATTCTGCAAACGCAAACGGGACTGCTCATCGCGCGCACGGCCGTTATCGATATGCACCAGGCTCCACGGCAAATGCCGACGCTGAGCAACCCGGCTGGCATGCCGCACCAGGCGCTCGGCCTGTGCATCGCCATCCACCCCCACCAACAAGCGACCACGCACCGCCGGAGCGGCCTGGCCGAGTTGGCGATAGCCCTGGGCCAAATCGTCATCGACATGGGCAGCGGCGGTTTGCATCGCCAACTCGCGCAAGGCCATGAGGTTGGTCTGGGTGAAAAACGCATCGATGGCCGCGCGGGCCTGTTCGGGCACATAGACCTTGCCGTCACGCAGGCGCTCCAGCAGCTCGCGGGAAGGCAGGTCGATCAGCAGCAGTTCGTCAGCCTCTTGCAACACCCAGTCCGGCAGGGTTTCACGCACTTGCACGCCGGTAATGCCGCGCACTTGGTCGTTGAGGCTTTCCAGGTGCTGGACGTTGACCGTGGTGAATACGTTGATGCCGGCGGCGAGCAATTCCTGGATATCTTGCCAGCGCTTTTCATGGCGACTGCCGGGCGCGTTACTGTGGGCCAGCTCGTCCACCAGCACCAGCTTGGGCTTGGCGGCGAGCAGGCCGTCGAGGTCCATTTCTTCAAGCATCACGCCACGGTATTCGCTGCGCAGCAAAGGCTGTTGCGGCAGGCCGCTGAGCAAGGCCTCGGTCTCGGCGCGGCCATGGGTCTCGACCACACCGGCAATCAGCCGCACGCCTTGGCGCAACTGAGTGTGCGCTGCCTGGAGCATGGCATAGGTCTTGCCCACCCCCGGCGCGGCGCCGAGGAAGACTTTGAGCCGGCCACGGCCGTCCCGGGGCAGATCGGCTAATAAGGCATCGGCGCGGCCGGAGTCGCTCATGCGGGCAGTGTCCTTCAGGTATTGATCGGGTTACAGCTTTTCCAGGGCCATGTTCAGCGCCAGCACATTCACCACCGGCGGCCCCACCAACGGGCTTTCGATATGCTCATCGAGCAAGCGCTGCAAGGTCGAGACCGGCACATTCCGCGCCGCCGCCACCCGCGCCAGTTGATAGGCAATCGCTGGTGGTGGCAAGTGTGGATCAAGACCGCTGCCAGAGGTAGTCAGCGACGCCAAAGGTACGGGCCCCTGGCCGGGTACCAGTTGTTTGTTTGCGTCATCGAAGATGCGCGTCGCCAGCGCCGGGTTACTGGGACCAAGGTTGCTGGCACTGCTGGAAACCGTCGCGTAAGCGCCCGCCGATGGGCGTGGGTGGAACCAGCTGTCACCGGTAAAATCCTGGGCGATCAGGCTGGAGCCGCGCACCTTGCCACTGTCATCGCGTACCAGGCTGCCATTGGCCTGGTACGGGAAGGCGACTTGGGCGACGCCAGTCACGACCAGTGGGTAAGCGACGCCGGTGATCAGGGTCATGAGTACCAGCAGGCTCAGGGCCGGGCGGATCATGTTGGACATTTCGGATTCCTCAATTCGGTCATTGCAACCTGTGGGCACCCAGCTGGCACCCACAGGATTCGGGTCAAACCAGGTGCAACGCAGTCAGCAGCATGTCGATCGCCTTGATGCCCACGAATGGCACCAGGATCCCGCCCAACCCGTAGATCAGCAGGTTGCGGCGCAGCAACGCCGCCGCACTCGCCGCTTGCACACGCACACCGCGCAGCGCCAACGGAATCAGCACCACGATGATCAATGCGTTGAACACAATGGCCGAGAGAATCGCGCTCTGTGGGCTCTGCAGGTGCATCACGTTGAGCACGCCCAATTGTGGGTAGATCGAGGCGAACAGCGCCGGCAGGATCGCGAAGTATTTGGCCACGTCGTTGGCAATGGAGAAGGTGGTCAGCGCGCCACGGGTCACCAGCAATTCCTTGCCGATCTGCACCACGTCCAGCAGCTTGGTCGGGTCGCTGTCGAGGTCGACCATGTTGGCGGCCTCGCGGGCGGCCTGGGTGCCGTCATTCATTGCCATGCCGACGTCGGCCTGGGCCAGCGCCGGGGCGTCGTTGGCGCCGTCGCCACACATTGCCACCAAGCGGCCGTCGTTCTGTTCATGACGAATGCGCGCGAGTTTTTTCTCCGGGGTGGCTTCGGCCAGCACGTCGTCGACGCCCGCTTCGGCAGCAATCGCTGCGGCGGTCAGCGGGTTGTCGCCAGTGACCATCACGGTGCGAATGCCCAGCTTGCGCAGCTCGGCGAAACGCTCACGGATGCCGGGCTTGACCACGTCTTTCAGGTGAATCGCACCGAGCAACTTGCCATCAGCACACACCAGCAACGGCGTACCGCCGCTTTGGGCGATCTTGTCGATTTCCCGCGACAGTGCTGGCAGCAAGTCGCGCCGTTGCTGACCGATGAACGCCAGCAGCGAATCCACCGCGCCTTTGCGGAACACACGGCCCTGGTAGTCGACACCGGACAAACGGGTTTCCGCACTGAACGGCACAGCGGTCAGCTCATCCGCAGAGGGCTCGGCCTGCGGATGCAAGGCGCGCAGGTATTCGACGATGGATTTACCTTCCGCCGTGTCATCCGCCAGGGAGGCAAACAACGCGCCTTCTGCCACTTCCTTGCCGCTGACGCCAGGCGCTGCGACCACCGCCGCACACCGACGGTTACCGAAGGTGATGGTGCCAGTCTTGTCCAGCAGCAACACATGCACGTCGCCCGCCGCTTCCACGGCGCGGCCGGACTTGGCGATCACATTGAGGCGCACCAGGCGGTCCATGCCGGCGATGCCGATGGCCGACAGCAAACCACCAATGGTTGTAGGAATCAGCGTAACCAGCAGTGCGACCAGGAACACCAGGGGCAAGCTGCCATTGGCGAAGTGGGCGAAGGGTTGCAGGGTCACCACCACCAACAGGAAGATCAGGGTCAGGCCGATCAGCAGGATATCCAGCGCGACTTCGTTGGGGGTTTTCTGGCGTTTGGCCCCTTCCACCAAGGCGATCATGCGGTCCAGGGTCGACTCACCCGGGTTGGCGGTGATGCGGATCAGCAGCCAGTCCGACACCAGGCGGGTGTTGCCGGTGACGGCCGAACGGTCACCACCGGACTCGCGGATCACCGGTGCGGATTCGCCGGTGATCGCCGCTTCGTTGACCGCCGCGATCCCTTCGATGACTTCGCCGTCACCGGGGATCATTTCCCCGGCGGCAACGCGTACCACATCGCCTTTGCGCAGGCTGGTGGCCGGCACGACCTTGAAGCTGCCGTCGGCCTCTTTGCGACGAGCGCTCAGGCCTTCACTGCCAGCCTTGAGGCTGTCGGCACGGGCCTTGCCACGCCCTTCGGCCAAGGCTTCGGCGAAGTTGGCGAACAGCACGGTGAACCACAGCCAGACCGCGATTTGCACCGCGACATAGGTGGGCACGGCGGTGTCAGGCACGAAGCACAGCACGGTGGTGAGGATGGCCGTCAACTCGACCACCAGCATCACCGGCGAGCGTTGCAGTTGACGCGGATCCAGCTTGACGAACGCCTGGACCAACGCCGGGCGCCACAGGGCGGAGATGGCAGTTTTGGCGGGCTCCTGGGTTTGCACCGGAGCCGCTTTTTTTGCAGGCATATTCATTTTCATATCCCTTTACTAGAAGCCCATGCTCAAGTGTTCAGCAATGGGGCCTAACGCCAGCGTTGGCAGGAAAGTCAGGCCGCCCACCAGCAAAATGGTCACGGTCAACAGGGTCACGAACAGCGGGCCGTGGGTTGGGAAGCTGTTCTGGCCAATCGGTGCGGTCTTCTTCATCGCCAGGCTGCCGGCCAGGGCCAGTACCGGGAGGATGTAGCCAAAGCGACCGATCAACATGCCCAGGCCCAGCATCAGGTTATGAAACGGCGTGTTGGCACTGAAGCCGCCGAACGCCGAGCCGTTGTTGGCACTGGCCGAGGTGTAGGCATAAAGCAACTGGCTGAAACCATGAGGGCCAGGGTTACTGATGGCACCGGCCGGACCTGGCAGGCTCGCGGCAATGGCGCCGAGCACCAGCACGCCAACCGGCATGACCAGCAAGGTCACCACCAGCAATTGCACTTCCTTGGCCTGCAGTTTCTTGCCCAGGTATTCCGGCGTGCGACCAATCATCAGGCCGGCGAGGAACACCGCGATCAGCACGTTGAGCAACATGCCGTACATACCTGCGCCGACGCCGCCAAAGATCACTTCGCCGACCATCATGTTGACCAGCGCAACCATTCCGCTAAGGGGGTTGAGGCTGTCCTGCATGCCGTTGACCGAACCGTTGGACGCCGCCGTCGTGGTCACCGACCACAGCACCGTACCGGTGGTGCCAAAGCGTGCTTCCTTGCCTTCCAGCGGCGCGGTTTGCTCCACAGCGGGATTGTTCAGGGTCGGGTTGGGCTGGTATTCGGCCCACAGCGAGGTCGCGCCACCAATCAGGAACAGAGCCAGCATGCAGCCAAGGATCGCGCGGCTTTGGCGCAGGTCCTTCACGTAGTGGCCGAAGGTGAACACCAGCGCCACCGGGATCAGGATGATTGCCGCCAGCTCGAACAGGTTGGCCCAGGCAGTCGGGTCTTCAAACGGATGCGCCGAGTTGACGCCGAAGAAGCCACCGCCGTTGGTGCCCAATTGCTTGATCGCAATCTGGCTGGCCGCCGGGCCCAGGGGAATCACTTGATCCACACCCTGCATCGTCACCGCATCTACATAGTGAGCGAAGGTTTGCGGTACGCCCTGCCACACCAGGAACAACGCCAGCACCAGGCACAACGGCAGCAGGCCATAGAGGGTGGCGCGGGTCATATCAACCCAGAAGTTACCCAAGGTCTTGGTGGATTTACGACCGATCCCACGGCACAAAGCGACCAGCACTGCCAGACCGGTGGCCGGACTGACGAAGTTCTGCACGGTCAGGCCCGCCATCTGGCTGAGATAACTCAGGGACGCCTCACCGCTGTAGGACTGCCAGTTGGTGTTGGTCATGAAACTGACCGCCGTGTTGAAGGCCAAGGTCCATTCCTGACCTGGCAATTTCTGCGGATTCAGTGGGAGATAGTCCTGGAACAACAGGATCGCGAACAACAGCACAAAGCCTGCGAGGTTGAACGCAAGCAAGGCCAGCATGTATTTCTGCCAGCTTTGTTCTTGATGCTCATCCACGCCGGACAAGCGATAACAGGCACGCTCCACCGGGCCAAATACCGGCGTGAGCCAGGTGCGCTGCCCTTCCATCACCTTGTAATAGAACCGCCCCAGGAATGGGGCCGGCACCAGCACCACCGCAAAGAAGGCAATGATCAGCCAATAGTCATAACTGTGCATGGCCCGCTCCTAGTTCCGATCCGCGCGTAACAGCGCAACCAGCAGATAAATGAACAGCGCCACGGCCAATAGCAGTGACACCCCGTCCAGAACGCTCATGGAAGTCTCTCCGTTTAGCGGCGAGTGCCGCGTGTGGGGCAATTGTCGGCAGGAGTGGTGTAAAGGAACGAGAGCGAGGGTACGGGTGGGGCGTAAAGACGGCGTAAAGAGTAGGTTTATGCGGGGTTTACAGGGAAGATTTGTAGTGGATGGGAAGGCCTCACCGCGGCCAAGCCCGGCTCCCACAGGGGAATGCGGTCAAATGTGGGAGCCGGGCTTGCCCGCGATGACGGCAGTTGCAACACCACCGCACTCAACTGGTGCAAGGCTGCAAAGATTCAAACGCGAAACCATCCCCCACACGACAGTTGCTCCGCTTTACGACAATGATTCTCAGGCTGGCATGCACGCTGCAACACCTTGAATCATTCCAAACCGTTCAGGGAGCAGCACAATGAATACACAACTCAAACCCACCTTGGGCACCCTGCATTTATGGGGCATCGCCGTCGGGCTGGTGATTTCCGGTGAATACTTCGGCTGGAGCTATGGCTGGGGCGTCGCAGGGACCCTGGGCTTTCTGGTCACGTCCTTGATGGTCGCTGCGATGTATACCTGCTTTATCTTCAGTTTCACCGAACTGACGACGGCGATTCCTCACGCAGGAGGGCCTTTTGCCTATAGCCGTCGCGCCTTTGGTGAAAAAGGCGGACTGATCGCGGGACTCGCAACCTTGATCGAATTTGTCTTCGCACCACCTGCGATCGCCTTGGCCATCGGCGCCTATCTTAATGTGCAATTTCCGGCGCTGGACCCGAAACATGCGGCCGTCGGTGCTTATATTGTGTTCATGGGCCTGAACATCCTCGGCGTCAAACTCGCCGCCACCTTTGAACTGGTGGTGTGTGTGCTCGCCGTCGCCGAGTTGCTGGTGTTCATGGGCGTCGTCGCACCTGCGTTCAGCTTCAGCAACTTCGCCCTGAACGGCTGGGCCGGCTCAGACACCTTTGGCGCACCCGCGATTGCCGGAATGTTTGCCGCGATTCCGTTCGCTATCTGGTTCTTCCTCGCCATTGAAGGCGCGGCCATGGCGGCTGAAGAAGCGAAAGATCCGAAGCGCACCATTCCAAAAGCCTACATCAGCGGCATCCTGACCCTGGTGATCCTGGCCATGGGCGTGATGTTCTTCGCGGGCGGCGTGGGCGACTGGCGCACCCTGTCCAACATCAACGATCCCTTGCCACAAGCCATGAAAACCGTGGTGGGTGACAGCTCCGGCTGGCTGCACATGCTGGTGTGGATCGGCCTGTTTGGCCTGGTAGCCAGTTTCCACGGCATCATTCTCGGCTACTCGCGGCAGTTCTTCGCTCTCGCCCGCGCTGGCTACCTGCCGTCTTTCCTCGCCAAACTGTCGCGTTTTCAGACACCGCACCGGGCAATTATCGCCGGGGGCGTGGTCGGCATCGCAGCGATCTATAGCGACGGCCTGATCAACCTGGGCGGCATGACGTTGACCGCAGCGATGATCACCATGGCGGTGTTCGGCGCCATCGTGATGTACATCATGAGCATGCTCAGCCTGTTCAAACTGCGTAAGAGCGAACCGCTGCTGGAGCGTACCTTCCGCGCACCGGGTTACCCCATCGTGCCGGGCATTGCATTGGTACTGGCGGTGGTGTGCCTGGTAGCCATGGCCTGGTTCAACGCGCTGATCGGGCTGATCTTCCTGGGCTTTATGGTGGTGGGGTTTGCCTACTTCCAGATGACTGCGCAAGACCGTGCCGATGCACCGGCAGATGCGATGTTGACCGGGCTCTGATCTACTGAGAGGCAGAACGGGCCTACACTGAACTAGTAAGAAAGCCCGTCACTCAAAGCAGTTATTCCCGTGGGAAAGTTCTCCCACGGCAATCTGCCTCAAGGAGAGCCTTATGCCGTGGTATGCGTGGTTGATTATGGTAGTTGCGATCGGATCGATCGTCGGTGGGTTGATGATGCTGCGAGACAGCGCCAACAAAGTCGAACTCACCGACGAACAGCGCAAGCGCGTGGCCGAGCGCAACGCCCAGGCGGATGCCAAGGACGCGCAGGACCGCTGAACCTTGGGTTACTCCCAAGCCGCCCTGGCAATATGCAACCCGTGCTGCCCCTTATAGGCAGCACGTTCCGGCTGGCTCCAGTCGTTTAGCAACTCATCCTCCAGCTTGTAGATCTCAACCCCCAGCGGACGGCACACCGTCAGCGGATCCTGTGCCTGCGGCCCCCACATCGGCAGCGACAGGTCCCCGCCGGGGCACGTCGACAACGCACACAGCAAATCAATCTCGGCAAAGAATTCCAGGTAATCGCCCTTCTGTGCCGGGCAAGCCTTCATGAAATACATGTCGTCATGATTGAGGCCGGTGCACTGGAAAATATTCAATACGTCATGCACGTCGAACTCGGTCAGACCGTGGGGCAAAACCGCGCGGGTCAGGTTCGAATGGCAGTGGTGGTGGAAGTCTTCGCCGGTCAGCATGCGGTTCACATAGGGATCGCAACGCGTACCTAGCAAGTCGTGCAAGCGCCCGCCATGTTCGTCTATACCGTAGCTGGCCAGGCTATCGTCGGTGATTGTCACCAAAGGCCGCAGAAATGGCAGGTTCGACCATAGCCGGTCATGGGTGCTGACATGGGCGCCCTGCAATTGGCGTGTACGTGCAGCCCACAATCGCTCGCGAGGGTCGTTGGCGTTCCACACATTGAAATCACCTACCTGCGGGCCGACCGGCGTGGTCACACGGAACACGTGCCCGGCCGGCACTTTCCACGCCCTGCCTGTACGGATCGGCACTTCGAACTGCTCGATCAATGTGCGTTGCTGTTTTCGATCACGAATACGCTCGTAAAACGCCGTGTCGACCTGCAGCGCCGAACCTTTACTGACTTGGTACGCGGCCGGATAGTCTTTGTACATGGTGCAGATCCTCAATCAGGGGCGGTTAAACAAGGCCAATGACAGGCGTTCCGAATCATCCAGGTACAGGCTCATCGCCTCCCCTGCCGCCGGTTTATCCTGCTGGACCAATAAGGTGAAAATCTCACGATCGCGCTCTAACCACGGTGATTGAAAACGCTGTTCATCAGGCGCGGCGCAAAACACCAGACGCAGTTGAGCGATGACTTGGGCAAAAAACTCATCGAACAAAGGGCTGCGCATCAACCCGACAATCTGCTGGTGAAACACCAGGCTGTGAGTGGCGACCGCACGCCAGTCCTCGCGCTCACGGGCCAGGGCGGTTGCGTCGATGGCGTTTTGCATGTGTTCGGATTGGGCCGCTGTCAAAGGACCGCTTTGGGCGATGGACTGCAGTTCCAAGGTGCGACGGACTACGAACAAATCACGCACTTCCTCTCGCTCCAGTCGTCGGACCATGACCCCTTTGTTGCGCACATAGCGGGTCAACCCTTCTTGCCCCAAACGGTGCAACGCCTCACGAATGGTGTTGCGTGAAGCGTTATAGGCCTTCACCAGTTCCACTTCGACCAACGGCATGCCGGGCAGTAACCGCCCACCGATGATGTCAGCACGCAACTCCAGGGCGATCTGGTCCGCTAAAGACAAGCTGAGTGTCATGACCACCTCACGATTGTTGAACAATCTTCTGCGTTAGAGGCAATCACGTTTCATGCCAATGTGCATGGATGAAAAAAGGTCCAAGTTGGTTAAGATGCCAGCCTGTAGCCGAGGCCACCCCATGCGTTATTCATCCGACCACAAAGCCCAGACTCACCAACGCATCATCAAAGAAGCCTCCGTCCGCTTTCGTCGCGACGGCATCGGGGCTACTGGTTTACAGCCGCTGATGAAAGCACTGAACCTGACCCATGGTGGGTTCTACGCGCACTTCAAATCCAAGGGTGAGTTGGTGGAGAAGGCGCTGCAATCGGCTGCGGCAGAGCTGGATGCCCATTGCGAAATGCTGTTCAGCCAGGAAAGGCCGCTGGAAGCATTTATTGACAGTTACCTCTCGGAATGGCACCTGACGTCTCCGGACCAAGGCTGCCCGCTGCCGACCATGTCGTCCGAAATGGGCCTGAGGGGCCAGCACAGTCCGACGACGGATGCGGTGCTTAAGGCTCGACTGAATCAGATTGAAGCCGCGCTGGAAAACCCGAATGCCGATCGGCAGAGCCTGGTAATGATGTCGACGCTGGTGGGTGCATTGGTACTGGCTAGAAGTGTCAAAAGCACAGAGTTGGCGACGCGCATCATGGACGTGGTGCGGGAAAACTTGAAGACGCAAGTGCACAATGATGAAAAGGCCGATCAATGACCGGCCTCCTTCCTTGCCTTAATTGATCACGATCCTTTCGCGGTTCTTCTCCAGCAAAGCCTTGCCGATACCTTTTACTTCCAGTAATTCGTCCACCGCGGTGAACGGACCGTTGCTTTCGCGATAAGCGATGATCGCCTTGGCCTTGGCAGCCCCGATGCCGAAGAGATCACGGCGCAGGGTTTCCGCATCGGCGGCGTTCAGGTTGACCTTGGCGGATTGTTCGACCTGACGCGTTTGCGCGGAGAGGGGGGCTGGCGCTTCAGGCTTGATGGACGGCGCTGCGGTAGTGGCTACGGAGATGCTGGTGAGAAAAGCAAAGATAAGGGAGGAAATATAGATGTTTTGCATTGGTGACGCTCCATGACATCGTTAAGAGAAAAGCAGCTTTTCCGAAGCTGCCTTTCTACGTTAGGTCATGTTTGGGGCGAGTCAAAAATGGGAAGATTACTGGGTATTACTCTGCCGACCCTGCAGTCAGTAGAGCCTGCATTTCCAGTTAAGGCCCCAAGCAGGTAGAATCGCGATTACTTACGGAAAAATCAGCTCGAACGCACATGAAGATTGCCCCCTTGTGCGATCGTGGTGATCTTGAAACCTATTACTTCTTGCAGCCGGGCGTGTGAATATCCGGCGCTAGGCACATTAAAAACACCGTCCGTCGGACAGTACACTGACGGCCAAATGCCGCCATGGAACAACCGTTCCCGGGCAGCCTGGTTATCTGCCTTAATCTATATCAAAAATGCCCCAGGCCTGGGTATGTAGTCTGCGCGCTGAATGCCTTATGCCTTCGCACTTTCAGCGCAACGACGAGAGGAGATGTAAACGTACATGGGTATCAAAAGTATGTCGCAGGTGTGTGCAAGAGCCTACGTCCAATGGGATGGACGGATCTTTTATGACGCCCTCCCCGAGCGTGGTGTCTGACACATGTCGATTGTCACGCTCTCGAACCACAAGACATTTACGGCGGAATCCGGAAAAAGCCTTCTGGATTGTGCGAAGTCCCAAGGGACTGTACTCGAGTATAGCTGCCGTAACGGTCGATGCGGCGTATGCAAGGCTAACGTTATCCAGGGCGAAACTGAGCTGGTGCAGCCCGAACTGGCACTGACGGAAGAAGAGCGTTCTTCGGGAACCATCCTGACATGCTGCCGAGCCGCGATCACCGACGTTGAACTGGATATCGAAGACCTTGGGTTATTGGCTGATATTCAGATCAAAACCATGCCTTGTCGCCTCGACACCTTGGAACGCCTTGCAGACGATGTCATACGGGTAGTGCTTAGAACACCGCCCAGAAGTGCGTTGTTCTACCTTCCCGGGCAATACATCGATGTCATTGGAAAGGACGGCGTGCGTCGTAGTTACTCCATCGCCAACGCCATCCGTGAGGATGCCAAGCTCGAACTGCATATTCGCCAGGTCGCCAATGGGGTCATGAGTCAATATTGGTTTGACGAAGCCCAAGCCAACGATCTACTGCGGCTGGAAGGCCCTCTGGGAACGTTCTGCCTGCGCGATGCCCGGACTACGAACCTGGTGTTCATGGCTACCGGAACGGGGATTGCACCTGTCAAGGCCATGCTCGAAGCATTGGCGGCCGCGCCTGAATCAATTAGCAACAAGCGTATCTATGTCTATTGGGGCGGTCGCACGGAGGCAGACCTGTATTGGCACCTCGACTTCCCGACACTGGACCTGATCTACCGGCCCACTCTTTCTCGTGCGAATGCACAGTGGTCAGGTGCAACGGGTTACATCCAACAAGCAGTACTTGCAGAAAACCTTGACCTCGCGGATACCTCGGTCTACGCGTGTGGCTCTGAAGCCATGATTCATACGGCGCGCGCAGTGCTGACACAGGCTGGCCTGCCCCTCAAACATTTCCATTCTGATGCCTTTGTAAGCTCGAATTGAACCGGAGACAGCATGAAAGCAGTTATTTTGGCCGGTGGCCTGGGAACACGGCTCAGCGAAGAAACCAGTTTGCGCCCAAAACCAATGGTGGAAATCGGCGGCAAGCCTATCCTCTGGCACATCATGAAGATGTACTCAGCACACGGCATCAATGACTTCATTATCTGCTGTGGCTACAAGGGATATGTGATCAAGGAGTACTTTGCCAACTACTTCCTCCACATGTCCGACGTCACTTTCAACATGCGCGACAACACCATGAAGGTGCACGACCAACGTGCTGAAGACTGGAACATCACTCTGGTCGATACCGGCGACGAGTCCATGACCGGTGGTCGCCTGCGTCGTGTCGCCGACTACGTCAAGGACGAAGAAGCTTTTTGCTTCACGTATGGTGACGGAGTCAGCGACATCGATATCAGCGCCACCCTGGACTTCCACAAGTCACATGGCAAGGCCGCGACACTTACCGCAACTTATCCGCCTGGTCGTTTCGGTGCCTTGGATATCCAGCAGGGCCAAGTGATGAATTTCAAGGAAAAACCCAAAGGTGATGGCGCACTGATCAACGGCGGTTTTTTCGTGTTGAAGCCTGAAGTACTCCGGTACCTGAAGGACGACAGTACGACTTGGGAACAGGAACCACTGATGAACCTGGCAGCAGAGGGCCAACTGATGGCCTTTGAACACCCGGGGTTCTGGCAACCGATGGACACGCTGCGCGACAAACACTACTTGGAAGAGCTTTGGCAGTCCGGCAAAGCCCCTTGGAAAACCTGGGCTTGAACATGACGTCGACCGTTTCCCCAGCCTTTTGGCGAGGCAAAAAAGTCTTCCTGACCGGCCACACTGGATTCAAGGGCAGTTGGCTGTCTTTATGGCTGACCAGCATGGGCGCACAGGTGAAAGGTTTTTCCCTGGCACCACCGACCCACCCTGCCCTGTTCGTCGAGGCCAAGGTCGCCCAAGGCATGGAGTCGGAGCAAGGCGATATTCGTGATCGCGCGGTAATCGCCCAAAGCATGGTGAGCTTCAACCCCGACGTGCTGATCCATATGGCGGCGCAACCGTTGGTCCGTTTGTCCTACCGCGAACCGGTCGAGACCTACGCTACCAACGTGATGGGCACCCTGCATGTGCTGGAAGCCGCACGCCAATGCCCGAACCTGCGGGCTATCGTCAACGTCACCACCGACAAATGCTACGAAAACCGTGAATGGGAATGGGGCTATCGTGAAGACGAACCCATGGGCGGCCATGACCCGTACAGCAACAGCAAGGGGTGCGTGGAACTGATCACCAGCGCCTACCGCAAATCGTTTTTCAACAACCCGCAAGGTGCCGCGCTGGCGTCCGGCAGGGCCGGCAACGTGATTGGCGGCGGCGATTGGGCAGAGGACCGGCTGATACCTGATATCCTCAGTGCCTTCGAGAAGGGTCAACCCGTCACAATACGCAATCCAAAGTCGACCCGGCCGTGGCAACACGTGCTGGAACCGCTGAGTGGGTACCTTGTGTTGGCTGAACATCTCTGGACCCATGGGCATCGTTTTGCCCAGGGCTGGAACTTCGGCCCCAAGGATGAAGACGCACGCCCAGTGGAGTGGATCCTTGACCACATGGTGCAGGCTTGGGGTACAGACGCCCATTGGCAACTGGATCAGGACGCGCAACCGCATGAGGCCAACTACCTCAAGCTGGATATTTCCAAAGCGCGCGCCCACTTGCACTGGGCACCCAGCTGGAACCTCGAGACCACGCTCGCCCGAATTGTTAACTGGCATCGTGCCTGGTTGAGCGGCAACGACATGCAGGCCCATTGCCTGGAAGAAATCAATGCCTACATGCTCGCCATGCAGGCCGGCAGCAACTAACTCTATTTTTTAGCAGGATTTTTCATGACCCCCGATATGCTCCGCCAGGAAATCAGCAAGCTCGTCGAGCAGTACGCCAACGTTGCATTGGCGAGCAAGCCGTTCGTGGCTGGCGAAACCATTATCCCGCCGTCCGGCAAAGTGATCGGTGCGCGTGAGTTGCAGTTGATGGTCGAAGCCTCCCTGGATGGCTGGCTGACCACTGGCCGTTTCAATGCCGAATTTGAGAAAAAGCTGGCAGAATTCCTCGGTGTCAAATTCCTGCTCTCGGTCAACTCCGGCTCTTCCGCCAACCTGGTTGCTTTCAGCACCCTGACCTCACCCAAACTCGGTGAGCGCGCAATCAAGAAAGGCGATGAAGTGATTGGCGTGGCTGCGGGCTTCCCAACCACGGTCAACCCAATCGTTCAATTTGGCGCGATCCCGGTGTTCGTTGACGTTGACATGGCTACCCACAACATCAACGCTGACCTGATCGAAGCGGCCATCACACCAAAAACCAAGGCAATCATGCTGGCCCACACCCTGGGCAACCCGTTCAACCTGGGCAAGGTCAAGGCGCTGTGCGAAAAGTACAACCTGTGGCTGGTGGAGGACTGCTGTGACGCCCTCGGTGCGACGTATGACGGCAAGCTGGTAGGTACTTTCGGCGACATCGCTACCCTCAGTTTCTACCCTGCACACCACATCACCATGGGTGAAGGTGGCGCAGTGTTTACCAACAACCCGATGCTCAAGGTGATTGCCGAGTCGTTCCGCGACTGGGGTCGCGATTGCTACTGTGCACCCGGTTGCGACAACACCTGCGGCGACCGTTTCGGCCAGCAATATGGCAGCCTGCCTCAAGGTTATGACCACAAGTACGTATACGCGCATTTGGGCTACAACCTGAAAATCACCGACATGCAAGCCGCCTGCGGCCTGGCTCAACTCGAACGTGCCCAAGACTTCATCGATACTCGCAAGCGCAACTTCAAACTGCTCAAGGACCGACTGTCCAGCCTGTCCGAGTTCCTCGAAATCGCCGAAGCAACTCCCAACAGTGACCCATCGTGGTTCGGCTTCCCGGTGACACTCAAGGAAAGCAGTGGCGTCAACCGTGTTGATTTGTTGAAGTACCTTGACCAGCACAAAATCGGTACACGCCTGCTATTTGCAGGCAATTTGACTCGCCAACCGTACTTCCAGAACCTGGAGTACCGTGTAGTGGGTGAACTGACGAATACCGACCGCACCATGAACCAGACTTTCTGGCTCGGCGTACAGCCATCGCTAGGCCAGGAGCATTTTGAGTTTGTCGGTGAGAAGCTGGAAGAATTCTTTGGGATTGGTTTCTAAACAATGAAAGCATCGGATGCGGTTGCGTTGGTTCTTGCTCAGAACAAGGTGTTGTATGGCTACGAGTTGATCGGAGGGATGATCACCCACCTGGTTGACAGCATCAATCAGTTGGGTGAGACCAAGCTAGTCTCGGTCCACCATGAGCAAGGGGCAGCGTTTGCTGCATCCGCGGTTTCTCGCGCGACACACCATGAAGTACTTGGTGTCGCCTTGGGCACAAGCGGCCCTGGCGCAACCAACCTGATTACGGGTATTGCTGACTGCTGGCTTGATAGCCATCCCTGCCTTTTCCTGACGGGCCAGGTGAATACCTACGAACTCAAGGGCGACAGGAATATCCGCCAACAGGGTTTCCAAGAGCTTGATAGCGTGGCGCTGGTCAGCAGCATTACCAAATATGCCTACCAGATCAGGCACGTGGACGAGTTGCTCCCGTGCCTGCAAAAGGCGATCGACACCGCCAGAGAGGGACGCCCTGGCCCGGTGCTGCTGGACATCCCTATGGATATCCAGCGAAGCGAAATTGATGACGCCGTCGTACATGCGCTTTTGGTACCACAGCCGGAGCGGGTCGAGGCTTCCTTACAGGAGCCCGATCTGGAAGTGATCAAAAACGCGCTGGCATCTGCCCAAAATCCGTTGATTCTGTTGGGTGGAGGGGCTGTCAACGCACGCAACTTCACACCGTGGCTCGATCAACTGGAAGCGTCGGGCATACCTTACGTCGCCAGTCTGAAGGGAGCAGAAAAGGTCCCGGCGAGCGCGAACTACCTGGGCATGCTCGGCGCCTACGGAACGCGTACCGCCAACCATGCCGTGCAGAATTGCGATTTCCTGCTGGTGCTGGGTAGCCGCCTGGATGTTCGACAAACCGGTGCCAAACCCGAAGACTTTGCCCGCAAAGCCCAGGTTTTCCAGATCGACCTGATGGAAGGGCAACTGAACAACCGCGTTAAGGCGAATGCCTCCTACGTGATGGAACTGAACACGTTTTTCGCACGATTCCCTCTTTCCAAAGTGCCAGAAAATACGGCATGGGCTACCTGGGCTGCTGATTTGCGAGCTGATTTCGATCAGAGCTTCGTCGATGAGTACACTGATTGGTCGGTAAGCCCTTTCGTCATCTGCTCAACCCTGAGTGCTTTGACCAAAGGGCGTGCTGTCGATTTCGTTGCCGACGTCGGCAACAATCAGATGTGGGCGGCGCATACGTTGCGATTGAGCCAGGGCCAATCCATGCACCATTCCGGCGGTCTCGGCACCATGGGGTTCGCGATCCCGGCGGCCATTGGCGCCTGCAACGCGGGCAACAAGCCTGTCATTGTCATTACGGGGGACGGCGGGGCCCAGCTCAATATCCAGGAACTGGATATCATCGCCCGCGACCAACTGCCCGTCTTGATCATTGTGCTTAACAACCACTCCCTGGGAATGGTCCGCGGGTTCCAGGAAATGTACTTCGAAGGACGCAACTCTTCGACCTACTGGAATGGCTACACCTCACAGTTCAAAGCCATTGGTGAGGCCTACGGCATCAACTCCGCGGTCGTGAGCACCCATGATGAATTTGCGACGCAGGTCAGAATGTTCATTGAATCACCCCGTCCCGCGCTGATCGAACTGATGATGCCTGACGCCCGAGAATGCCGTCCACGGCTAGAATTTGGTCGCTCGATTGATCAGCAGTTGCCTGAAAAAACGCGGACATCACGCTGATGCACATCGCAATATTCGGCGCGAACAGCCAAATTGCCCAAGACCTGACACGTTCACTCGCCGCAGCTCGAACATTCGAGCTGAGCCTGTTTGTGCGGGACAAAAACAAACTCGACATATCGGCATTGATATCCGCAGAACAGCGAAGTATCAAAATCTTTGAGTACGCCGAGTTCGATCGAAACACTCCGTTCGATGCAATCATCAACTTTGTAGGGGTCGGCGACCCCGCAATGGCATCGAGAATGGGATCTGCCATTTTCGACATCACCTATGAGTATGACAAGCTCGCACTCGACTACCTTAAAGCCAATACCAAGTGCCGCTATATATTCCTGAGCAGTGGTGCTGCCTATGGCGGTGATTTCGAAACCCCCGCACAGGCTCAGACCCTCGCCACGTTTGACATAAACAACT
Source organism: Pseudomonas sp. MYb541 (assembly GCF_037479595.1). NCBI lineage: Bacteria > Pseudomonadati > Pseudomonadota > Gammaproteobacteria > Pseudomonadales > Pseudomonadaceae > Pseudomonas > Pseudomonas sp. MYb541. The sequence goes on from NZ_JBBGYS010000011.1 coordinate 38,967, forward strand.
TGAAATCAACGGATTGGTACGCTGCCGCAAAGTTTTATGCAGAGGCGAGGCACCGAGCACATCAGGGCCTTAGCATTGTGGATATCCGGGTGTTCAACTACTTCAGTCACACACAAGATTTGAGCGCACGTTATTTTATAACCGACGCGGTCCGCGCCATCAAGGATAACACCGTACTGACGACGTCTCCCGCGAACATGTTTCGTGACTACATAACCCCCCTGGACTTTTACACGCTTATATCAAAAGCATTGACGTTCAACGGCGACCTCAACATAGCTGTCGATTGCTATACCAAAGCCCCAACCGACAAGTTTTCAATACTCGATCATCTTCAGAACAATTTCGGCCTACAATTCACCGTTGAAAAAACCACTCAACACATCAATGCCACCGGTGCCAAACAGCACTATTACTCCGAAAACAGAATGGCATCGACATTGGGCTACGTACCACACTTCAACTCCATTGAAGGATTGACTCATGAAATCGAAAGATGTCAATTCATTAAATGAATTATAGAAAAATATTCAATCATGACTTTCGCAACACTGCAATAAATCAGTTATGGCGATTACTCTCGGGACCTGCCCTGCTCATCCTGGTCCCTCTTTACCTGTCATCCGAAGCCCAAGGATACTGGTACACCTTCATCAGCATGGCCGCACTCGCGGTGTTTGCAGACATGGGGTTTTCTGCCGTGCTGCTATTGTTCGCCTCGCATGAGTTTGCACACCTCAAGTTCAATAATCAGAAAGAACTTTGCGGCGCACCTGAGCACATCAGTCGACTGGCGACATTATTGTCTTTCGCCATGCGCTGGGCCAGCGGTATGGCGCTCGTTGTTTTCCCGGCCGTGCTCTTGATCGGGTATTTCATACTGAATGGCAAGACGTCCGAGATAAACTGGCAACTTCCGTGGCTGGTATACGGTGTGGCATCCGTCATTGTATTCATCAATAGCATTGCACTGTCCTTCATAGAAGGATGCGACAGCGTGGGTGACATTCAGAAAATTCGTTTCCACGTCAGCGTGATCAGTGTATGCGTGACCGTTATCCTGCTGATCAGCGGCGCAGATCTGTATGCTCTGGCCTTTTCATTATTAGCCGGCGCACTGGCAGGCACCTCAATAATCCTTCATCGCTACAAAGCCATGCTGGGACAGCTTTATAAACTGACAAAACTCAACAGCCACCCTTGGTTCAAGGAAATAATGCCGCTCCTGTGGCGTTTCGCATTGAGCTGGATCAGCGGCTATTTTGTACTGTCTATATTCACCCCCCTCTCTTTCAGCTATCACGGGGCCGTACAAGCAGGCCAAGTTGGCTTCTCAATGGCCATTTGCATGGCCATGTTCAGCATCGCCAACATTTGGATAACCATTATCACCCCAAAAATAAATATGTATGCGGCCCATCGTAATACCACTGCGCTCGATCAAGCCTTCAGAAAAGGCGTAGCGCTGGCAATAGCCACTTATGCCGCAGGCATGGTAGCGCTCTTCACCGGCCTCTGGCTGATGGAGGGCCAACCCTTGATAGAGAACCGCCTGCTGCCGACCCTCCCTCTGTTGATGGTCAGCACAGGATGGCTGATGCAGTTGATCGTCAATGCAATGGCGATCTACATGAGGGCTTATAAAAAAGAGCCACTGGTCGTGGTATCGGTCGTCAATGGGCTGTATGTCGCGATCACGACTTTGCTGGCCGCGAAGTACCTTCCGTTCGAATACCTTTTTTCTGGTTTTACAAGTGCGTACGTCTTGGTCTTACCATGGGTTTATTGGATTTTTAGGTCTTTCAAAAGGCGTTCATCATGAGTTTTCAGCCTAATCCTGTATTGTCCATTGCACTGCCTACCTACAATCGAGCGGACTTCCTTGACAGCTCGCTGGCGGCGCACCTGCCGATACTAAGGCGCCATAACATTCAAATTTTCATTTCCGACAATGCCTCGACAGATGAAACCTTCAAGATTGTCGAAAAATGGAAAGCGGAATACCCGCTGCTGCACTACTCGCGCAACCACGAAAATCTGGGCGCGGATTTAAACTTTGAAAAAGCGCTGTCTTTATCAGACACCGCATACACATGGCTACTGGGCGACACCTCACAATTCTGTGCCGACGATCTCGACAAGGTATTGAATCTTTTAAAAACAAACATCCCTTATGACGCCGTATTGGTAAACCTCGTAAACAAGATTGAAACGCCGGAAGCCACCTATCAAGACGCCAATGCATTACTGGAAGATCTCGCAGGGCTCATGAGCTGCATGAGCTGCTTGATCTATAGCAAAGCGCTGATAAATGATGCAGACTTTTCCCGCTATCACAATTCTAACTTCATACAAACAGGCATCCTCTTCGAGTCTATTGCGAACCGCCCCTTTCAAATTCATTGGCTACCCCAGGCATCCGTCACATCCCTTGAAAGCCCACACCTCACGAAAACCAGCTGGGCCCACACAGACAAAATATTCAAGATCGGCCTGACCTGCTGGGTTAACTTTATATTTTCGTTACCCGTCAGCTATTCGCTGAAAGGAAAACTTAAAGCCTGCACCCGTTTTGGCGAAGTATCCGGCGCGTTCACGATCAAAGGCATGCTGTCTCTGAGGGCCAGAGGGTTGTTAAACTACGGCGTCTATAAAGCGTACCGAACGGATCTCAGGCTGTCCGTGGGCTACCCTAGCTGGATCGTCATGGTGATATCAGTCATTCCAAGATCGATGCTCAATAAGGCAGTCAACCTGTACCTCAAACGCGCACGCACTCTACCGGTGGCAGACCACTAGTTTGCTTCCACCTGTTTACACACGCCAACACGAGTAGACCGCGGTGTCCTATTTTTTTAAAAAACTTAAGCAACATCACGTCTTCATCGTCCCCATGGTGATCGGGCAATTTCTGTTTGTATGGCGAGCCTTTATTCACCTCAGAGCGCTCCCCGCACCCGGGAAACGTGCCTATCTGGGTCGTGCGCCCAAGGTCTTTGGCCTGGAACACATCACGCTGGGTAATAATTTCAGAGTAGGTGAAGGGCTCTGGCTGCACGCGGTCTCTCAATATCTCAAGTTCATGTATCAGCCGCAGGTCGACATTGGTGAGAACTTTTCCGCCAGCGACCATTTGCATATAGCGTGCTGCAACAAAATAACGATTGGCCGCAATGTCTTGATGGGCAGCAAGATTCACATCACCGACCACTCCCACGGCGACTATTCGGGGGAAAACCAATCCAGCCCCTACGAAACACCTTTCGAAAGAAAACTGGCCAGCAGCGGCCCCGTGACCATTGGCGATAATGTATGGATCGGGGACAATGTCGTCGTACTGCCGAACACCTCTATCGGCGATGGGGCGATCATCGGCGCCAACAGCGTTGTCGCCAAAGATATCCCCAGCAACGTCATTGCTGTGGGCTGCCCTGCCAGGGTCGTGAAAGTCTGGAGCGATAAAGAGAGCAAATGGTTAAATGTTTAAACGTGACTCAGCATGGGCGGCTCCACACATCAAAGGCATGGCATGACGCGTAAGATTGCAGTAGGTATTGTTGTCTATCACGCAGGTGCTGAGTTATTGCGTAGGCTCGAATTGACGTCGTCGGATGGATTTGAAGTCTACGTATTCGACAACTCACCTGACGTTACCAACGTGCGAGAACTCGCGGAGCTTGACCCGCGCATCCACTATTTTACCTGTGGCAAAAATCTGGGATTGGGCATCGGCATCTCAACAGTGTGTGCCAATGCCTATCAACAGGGCCACTCAGCACTTCTGTTTTTTGATCAGGACACCGGATTCAGCAGCGAAACACTGTCTTACATAGAGAATAACTATGCCGACAACAGCGACGCTTACAGCGAGTTCAGCGCGATCGCCTTCAAAGCCGACGGAAATGCTCGGGTACAGGATGTGCCTTTACTGATCAACAGTGGCAGCCTTTATTTCCTGGACAAACTCAAAGCCCTTGACTGGATGGACTGCAGCTATTTCGTTGACAGTGTGGATTATAAGCTGTGTCTGGACTCGTTAAATAAGGGCTATCGCATTGGCGCCTGTGGTGCCACACCGGGGTTCGACCATGTCACCGAGCAGGCTGATAGTCGCTATCGCATCGCGGGTCGTACGTATTCAATGCGGGCCTATTCAGGTTCCAGAATAAAAGACACTGTTTCGTCGAATCTCAAACTTATTTTTTCTGCGCTCAAGAGCCGCCAGGTTGGCTTCGCGCTCAGAATAACAAGATTACTGACGCTCTATTGCGCCTCTCAGATCCTCGTCAGGGTAATCAATACATTAGGAATTTTTAAACGTGACTGATGAAAAAGGCATGACCGGCGAGCGCTCAGCCATTTTTACCGTGTGCAACCTGGCTTACTTATCAAAGGCGCTGGTGCTGGCCGAGTCATTGGTAAAATTCGACCAGCCGAAACTGAAGATCTATATTTTTGATCGTAAGGTCGAAATGGACCTCCCGACCGACCTGGCAGAGTTCTATTGGGTTGAAGAGATCGGATTGGCTGACGTCCGGCACTACGCCTTCAAATACGACATCGTCGAGTTCAGTACCAGCCTCAAGCCCTGGATCACCTTAAAGCTCCTTGAGCAGCACGATAAGGTGGTGTTCCTGGACCCGGATACCTGTGTGTTCAGCCGCCTCGATGGTTTATGGGGCGAGCTCGACACGCGCGACATCATTCTAACGCCCCACTACGTCACGCCTCATGTTGAAGGTGATATCGGGATGCTGCGCTTTGGCTCCTTCAACCTGGGCTTCTACGCAGTTTCCAATACCTCAGAAGGCATACGGTTTCTTCAGTGGTGGAATGAGCGCTGCCTGGAGCACTGCTATTTCGAAACGCAATTCGGACTTTCGACTGACCAGAAATGGGTCAGTATTGCTCCCTGCTTCTTCCCGACCCTGCACGTATCGTTCAATCTTGGCTACAACGTAGCTTTTTGGAATAGCCATGAGCGAACCCTCTCGCCTGACGGCCAGGGTGGCTATACGGTAAACGGGGAGTTCCCATTGGTTTTCTTCCACTTCAGTTCGTTTGATGAGAAGAACCCGGCACTGTTGAGCAAGCGTGCATTTGCGGGAAGAGAGAAACAACGTGAGGACCTTCAGGAAGTCAGTTTCTACTACAAGGAACGACTCTCCAACTTCTCATCCTTCCCTTCCAGCGCCGCCTATGCATTTGATTACATGAGCGATGGAAAATACATATCGCCTACGCTGAGAAGGGCCTACGCCAGCGTGCTGGATGAGTTACCTGCCGGCCATGACCCTTTTGATGCCAGCGGCCCCGTTTATACTTTTGCCAGGAAGAACTTCTTGTTCGAGGCGGGCGGACAATACAAACCGGCCGGGTTTGGTGATGCGCAAACTCACTCTGGAAAGCTCCAGATCATCAACTCAGTGCTAAAGGGGATTCTTTACGTTGTAGGCCCCAACCGGTTCATGAACATATCGAGACTTTTCGTCTACCTCTCGAGCTTCAGGCTGAACAAGAAGCTCTGGAAGCTCTAATACAAGGCCCCTATTGCGAGCTCTGATGAACGGCAAACAGGTCCATCAGAGCGGCAATGCGCTGATCAGACTTCGCGGTGTCGCTGAATATGCACCCAGTCAACGATCTCACCCTCTGGGGCGTAGCCGCTGACGGTGTCTTTCAACAGCTGCCTGACGAGCGAAAAGTCCCCCTCTTCAACAGCCGCCAACAAGCCTTGCAACCGCCCCTTGAGCACTTCCCAGTCCAAGAGTTCCTCATTGGCTCGCATGATCATCGGATGGCTAGTGGCAGCGACATTGTCGCCAATCAACAACTCTTCATAGAGTTTTTCACCCGGACGCAGCCCACTGAAATTGATCAGGATATCTCCGTGCGGGTTTTTCTCGGAGCGGATACTCAGGCCTGATAGGTGAATCATCTTTTCGGCAAGCTCTACGATTTTCACAGGCTCGCCCATGTCGAGCACGAAGACATCTCCCCCCTGCCCCATCGAACCTGCCTGGATAACCAACTGCGCCGCTTCAGGTATCGTCATGAAATAGCGAGTTATTTTCGGATGGGTCACCGTCAGCGGCCCACCCGCCTGGATCTGCTTATGGAACAACGGGATAACCGAACCTGACGAGCCCAGCACGTTACCAAATCGAACCATGGTGAAACGAGTTTTGTTGACCCGCGAGATATTTGACGCATCACCAAACAATCTCGGTGCCAACTCCTTGCTCAAGGCTTGCAATACAAGCTCCGCCAACCGCTTGGTGCTGCCCATCACGTTGGTTGGCCGCACAGCCTTGTCGGTCGAAATGAGCACAAAGTTCTCGACACCTGCCTGCAGTGCAGCCTGCGCGGTATTAAGGGTGCCGATCACATTATTAAGAATACCCTCGGCAATATTGTGCTCCACCATGGGTACGTGCTTGTAGGCTGCTGCATGGTAGACCGTATCGACTGACCAGGTATTCATAACCTCCAACAGTTTGCCTGGATGCCGCACCGAACCCAGGATCGGCAGCAGCGTTACCTTCAACGACTCTGATTCAACACGCTGTTCAAGTTCGGACAGGATGCAATAAAGGTTGTACTCACTATGATCGAACAACAATAGGCTGGTGGGTTCCAGCGAGAGGATCTGACGACAAAGTTCCGATCCAATCGAACCGCCCGCACCGGAAACCAGCACCACACGGTGCTTGATGCATCGCTCCAGCAACTCAGGCTGCGCAGGTACGGGATCTCTACCGAGCAGGTCGGCAATGTCCACTTCCTGGATATCATCGACTTTGACTCGACCACTGGCCAGGTCCATGAATCCGGGAACACTGCGCACATGCAACGGGTATCCTTCCAGATAACCCAGTATTTCTCTACGTCGAGATCGTGTGGATGACGGTATTGCCAGCAGCAGCTCTTCAGCACCGGTCTCATCGATCATCTGCTGGATGCGCTTGGGCTTGTAGACCTTCAGCCCTGAGATGATGCGATCCGAGATGCCGCTGTCGTCATCGATAAAAGCTACCGGACGCATCACCCGGCCCATGCGCAAGGCCGCTACCAATTGATTGCCCGCCGCCCCGGCCCCGTAGATAGCCACTTTGATAAGGCCATCATCACGACTGGTGAAAGGCACATGCTGCGCAGCGGTAAACCAGTCCCCCTGAAAGTATTGACGCATCGCCAAGCGCAAGCCGCCAATGATGACCATGCTCAGCCACCAATAGTTGAATACGATTGAACGGGGCACCACCGTCTGATGATTGCTGTACAAATACACCACCAGAGCCAGTAACAATGCGGAGAGGCTGACGGCCTTGATGATTGCAATCAGCGCATCATTGCCGAAATAACGCATCACTGCCCGGTACATGCCAAAGTGGATAAAAAGCGGGATGGCAATCACTGGCGCACTGAGAAACAGCCACAAATGAACTACGAAGGGGTTGTTGAGGTCATCAAACCCCAGGCGCACAACAAATGCCAACCACAACGCCGTCCATACCAGAACGATGTCGGTCGCCACTTGCAAGAAACGTTTATGCCTGCGCGGCAAGCCCACCAATCGGGTACGTAAACTATCCATAAACCCTTTTATACCTCAGTCCCTAGCACTGCCAGCAAAAAAATGGCAGCCCTGTGAGTGTGCAACAAACCCTTGAAGCTCCAGCGCCCATCAATTATCACGCCTTTTCAAGCTCACCCGCATGAAACTTAATAGCGAGCAATACCAATGGAATATAGGCCACCAGCAAGCCCAGAACGCCGTCAAACCCTAGGCCGACAAAGAGCGCGATGGGCAACAACCACAACAGATTGATAGCCATCACCGTCAGCGTAACCGGCAAATGGCGCCCCGCCAGGCGTGATGCATATTGATAGGCATGACTGCGATGCGCTTCATACACCTTGTCTCCGCGCAACAGGCGTCGCCCCAGGGTGAAGGTCGCATCAACGATGAATACACCCAGCAAAATCAACCAGACCCAAAGCATCTCAGGTGCCGCCCACGCAGCCTGAAGCGACAGGATGCCGATCACTACCCCCAGGAAGCCACTCCCGGCATCGCCCATGAAAATGCGGGCAGGAGGGAAGTTCCAGTATAAAAACCCAAGTACCGCGACCGCTAACAGCATCGGTGCAATCATGAGGTTTTCATGACCCGTCAGCCAGTACACCAGGCACGCGCCAGCACAAGCGCAGACGGCCTCAATGCTGGCAATGCCATCAATACCGTCCATGAAGTTGTACAAATTCAGCATCCAGACCAGATAAAAGGCTGCCAGTACGTGACCCAACCAGCCAAGGTCCAACTCAACGCCGACGAGGCTGATCGTGGGTAACCCTCCCACCCAGAACAACGCCCAGATAGCTGCGCCAAAGTGGGCCAATAGACGCCAGCGTGCTGCGATATGGCCATGATCGTCGAGAAAACCAACGATCGCGATCAACGCCCCAGCCCCCAATAATGGCAATGCGGCACTCCAACTGACCCAACCAGCAAACGCCACCAGCACCAACGTCACCAGGTACGTCAGTACGATTGCGACACCACCACCTCGTGGCGTCGGTACAGAGTGCGAACTGCGGCCATTGGGAATGTCCATCAAACTACGCGACAAGGCATAACGGCGTAGGACCCAAGTCAATAGAAGCGATGCTGAAAGCACCGCGGAAAACACCAACCAAATGGTCATGTAGGAAACAGTTCCTGAAACAGATGCGGGCAAAAGGGTTCAGCGTTCATCACTGGTCGGCACTGCCTGGTACTCGACATCGTTCAGGCAGCACAGCCAGGAACGGCATCGATGAATGAAGGCTTGCGGTCATTTTTCGTTGCGCCTCAGGGTAGCCTTCCGGAAAAGCGCCTCAAGACGATCGAACAAGGTCTCCTTGGAAAAATGCTCAAGGTAGTAACGCCTGCCCAACGAGCCCATACTCTCGAGCTCGGGCTTGGGCAACGCACCCATGGTGCGCACAATATTCGCGAGTCCCAGGGCATCGCCAGAACCACACACCATGCCAGCACCCGACCCGGCAACAACGTTGGCCGCCTCGCCGTCAATCATGGCAATGACGGGTTTTCCCGATGCCAGATAAGCCTGGACCTTACCCGGGATGGTTTTCTCGAAAACGTCATTAGTCCTCAACGACACCAACAAAGCGTCCGCAGCGGCGAACAGTGCCGGCATTTTTTCCAGCGGATGCCTTCCGAGCAGCAGGACGTTATCCATTCGGTTCTCCGCCACATGCTTGGTCAGCCATTGACTGGCCCGGCCATCCCCCACAATCACCCAGCGCACAGGCAGGTCCGTCTTGACCGCCTTGACTGCCGCCATGATCGCTGGAAAATCCTGTGCGTCACCAATGTTGCCGGCAAAGAGGATCGTAAACACCGTATCGTCGCGCTGCAGCAGTTCAGAAGGCGCTTGCACCTCCCCCGAAAAATCATCCTCGGCCCAGCTGGGGAAATACACCAACCGATCTGCGCCCATTGCACGCGTGCAGTATTGCTTGACGTTCTCATCGAACGAACGTGACTGCAACAGCAAGTAATCGGTACGGTTGTAGATCCAGGACACCACCTTGCCAACCAGTCTAAGCAGCCGAGGGCTTTCGATAACCCCCACCGCCCTGAGACTTTCCGGCCACAGGTCCAGTACCCAGATGAACACCGGGGCCTTTTTCAAGCGCCCCAGCACCAGGGCTGGGATTGCTCCCATGATTGGCGACACACCATATACAAAGATCGAATCGAACGACTGGCCGCGCAGTTTGTAACTGCCAACGATAGAGGCACTGCTGAAAAACGAGAGGTAATTCATGGCCAGCGTGAAGTTGCCCTTGCCTCGCGCCAGCATCGGCACACGGATAACGCGAGCCCCCCGATAACTGGAGAACTGCGCGGGATCACGCCGAAAATCAGCAAAGACCTGCCCTTCCGGATAATTAGGCAAGCCGGTGAGCACCGTCACCTCATGGCCTTTGGCGACAAAGCCTTCGACCATGTTGTTGATGCGCATGTTTTCGGGCCAGAAGTACTGGGTCACCACCAATATCTTGAGTGGCTTTTCCTGGGAGAGCCTGTCCAATCAATATTGCTTCCATACGGTGCGCATGACGTAGTCACGGTAGCTATGGATAATCCGCACGACCTTTTCAGCGACATTGGGCATGCTGTAATCGGCGACAAGCCGTAGCGTCCGTTCTTGCCCCGATGCCTGGCTTTCCAGAAGCTGCAAGCCTTGCATGGCACGCTCGACCTCCAGGCCGACCATCATGACAGCCGCCTCTTCCATCCCTTCCGGCCGCTCATGGGCTTCTCGCAGATTCAGCGCGGGGAAATTGAGGATCGATGACTCTTCGTTGATGGTGCCGCTGTCCGACAGCACCGCTTTGGCTGTCAGTTGCAACTTGTTGTAATCCTTGAACCCCAACGGCTTGAGCAATTGCACATTCTTGTGGAACTTCACACCCATGGCATCGACGCGCTTTTGCGTACGAGGGTGAGTGGTCACGATCACCGGCAAGTCGTAATTGGCAGCGACGGTGTTCAACACTTCGACCAATTTGAGGAAGTTCTTGTCGGAATCGATATTCTCTTCGCGATGCGCACTCACGACGAAAAACTTGCCGGCCTCCAGGCCGAGCCGCTCCAGTACATCCGAGGCCTCGATGCCATCGCGGTAGTAATTGAGCACTTCAAACATAGGACTGCCCGTCTTGATCACCCTGTCCGGCGGCAGCCCTTCGCTCAACAGGTAATCACGCGCAATGCTGCTGTAGGTCAGGTTGATGTCAGCGGTGTGATCAACGATGCGGCGATTGATTTCTTCAGGCACGCGCATGTCAAAACAGCGATTGCCGGCTTCCATGTGAAATGTCGGGATCTTGCGGCGCTTGGCCGGAATCACAGCCATGCAGCTGTTGGTATCACCGAGGATCAGGAGGGCTTCGGGCTTCACGTCCTCCAGCACCTGATCCACCGCAATGATCACGTTGCCGATCGTTTGCGCACCACTTGCGCCGGCAGCGTTGAGAAAATGGTCAGGCTTGCGAATGCCAAGATCCTGGAAAAAAATCTCGTTCAATTCGTAATCGTAGTTCTGCCCGGTATGCACCAGGATATGTTCACAGTGCTCGTCAAGCTTGGCCATCACCCGCGACAGGCGAATGATTTCAGGGCGCGTCCCCACAACCGTGACAACTTTCATTTTTTTCATTTCAACACTCTTCCAGAATCATTGGCATCGGAGCCGTCCGCCCCATGCATTGCCTGACGCGCCCATGCTCAGGCTTGAGTACCCACCGGCATTGCAAAGGTGTCCGGGCGCTCACGATCAAAGATCTCATTGGCCCAGAGCATGACAATCATCTCTTCCTCCCCGACATTGGTAATGTCGTGAGTCCAGCCAGGCACCGTTTCCACTATCCGCGGTTGCTCACCCTCAGTAAGCAGCTCATAAAACTCCCCAGATACTATATGGCGAAAGCGAAAGCAGGCCTTGCCTTTGATTACCAGGAATTTCTCGGTCTTGGAGTGGTGATAATGACCGCCCCGTGTCACGCCAGGGTGGGCGGTGAAATAGGAAAACTGCCCACTGTCCCGGGTCTTCAGCATTTCAACAAAAACGCCGCGTGGATCACCGTACTTCGGAACGTCGTAGGTAAATTGCTCGACCGGCAGGTAACTGACGTAGGTGGAATAAAGTGCTCGCACCAGGCCTGTGCCAACGGCCTCGCTGATCAGCGTGTCGCGACTGTCGCGAAACGCATGCAGCTGATCCGCTAACTCCCCCACAGAAATGCTATACACCGGGGCAACCTGATCAACTGAATCGTGAGGCGAGCCCGTGTCCATTAGCTGGGTGAAACAGTCGACCACATCGTCGATGTAAACCAGGCTGACCATCGCGTGTCGATCATTGACCTGGATCGGCAGGCCTCGGGTGATGTTGTGGCAGAAAGTCGCCACGGCCGAGTTGTAATCAGGCCGCGCCCATTTTCCGAACACGTTGGGCAGGCGCAGAACATGAACCCTGGAACCGTGGCTCGCCTGTAGATCATGCAATGCATGCTCAGCAGCCAGTTTGCTGATGCCGTAGGGATTATCGCGATCAGCCTGGGTCGAGGAGGTATAAAGCACTGGAGTGGGCTTGCCACTCATCTTGATTGCGTCGCACAGAGCCTGGGTCAAATCAGCGTTGCCAACCTTGAACTCCTCGGACGATTGCGGACGATTGACCCCCGCAAGGTGGAAGACAAAATCAACCTCGGCAACCAGCGCGGGCAATTGAGCGATGTTGTTATCACGGGTAAAGGCAACCACGTCGGTATCACTGCGCTCACTTAAATGCGCTATCAGGTTCTTACCGACAAACCCGTTGGCGCCGGTGATCAGTACCTTCATCACTCACTCCTCCGGCGTAGCGAGTTCGCCACGCTGGATTGCCTTCATGAACTCGAGTTTGAGCAGCAGCCGTTGCATGCCGGCCACATCCAACCGCTCAGTGTTATGAGAGTTGTAGTCTTCTGTGCGAGAGATTTTTTCTTCGCCCTGCTCTACAAATTTTGAGTAGTTCAAGTCACGTAGGTCGGGCGGAATGCGGTAGTAATCGCCCCTGTCTTCAGCGCAAGCCATTTCTTCACGGCTCAGCAGCGCTTCAAACAGCTTTTCGCCATGACGAGTACCGATGACCTGGATAGGATGCTCAGGCTTACCGACCATTGCGGTCAAAGCCTTGGCCAGGGTTTCAACTGTCGCCGCTGGTGCCTTCTGAACAAAAAGATCACCGTTGCAGCCGTGCTCGAAAGCATACAACACCAAGTCCACGGCGTCCGACAGCGTCATCATGAAGCGCGTCATGCTCGGATCAGTCAACGTCAATGCCTGACCTGCACGAATCTGTTCGATGAACAGAGGAATCACAGAACCTCGTGAAGCCATGACGTTACCGTAGCGAGTACCGCAGATAACCGTCTTTGCATCATCCACGTTACGGGATTTGGCAACCATGACTTTTTCCATCATTGCCTTGGAGATACCCATGGCATTGATCGGGTAGACAGCCTTGTCGGTGCTCAGGCAAACCACTCGCTTGACCGAATTCTGGATCGCGGCTTCCAGGACATTCTCAGTGCCAATAACGTTGGTCTTGACCGCCTCCATGGGATGAAACTCACAGGAAGGCACCTGCTTCAGAGCAGCAGCGTGAAAAATGTAATCCACGCCGCGAGTGGCATTGAGAACGCTCTGGTAGTCGCGCACATCACCTATGTAAAACTTCAGCTTGGTGTCGGCATAACGCTTACGCATGTCGTCCTGCTTCTTCTCGTCGCGACTGAAGATGCGGATTTCTGCGATACCACTGTCGAGGAAACGCTTGAGGACGGCGTTGCCGAATGAACCGGTGCCACCGGTGATTAGAAGCGTTTTTCCGCTGAACATAGTAAGTCCTAAAGCAACGCGCACATCACGACAAGCTTCTAGTCGGCCACTCACCTCAATGCCTGCAGAACAACAAAGCCAATCTGCCGCCCCGGAATGCTCAACGGTGAAGAGGTTCAAGGAAAACGTCGAAGCTCGTTAGCAAACAGCCCGAAAAATAAGCTTGGTGTGGTGCAGTTAAAGATGAAGGGTATGGAAATTGGTGGCTATTTTAAGGCCTGCATCCTTAAAGTCAAAAGCGAACACGGATGCGTGAGAACATGCCCAAACGGCAATGAGAGGATGGGCACCAGACTCGACACCCTAGGGAGATTAACGCTGACTGGTTATTGATGTGACATGACGGAAGATTTCATACGGATAAACGCTAAACGACTTCATCAGAGCAGTAACCCCCCCCCACCTTAAAATAGGAGGACTAGCTCGCCCTTATGTCAGGCTGCGCTTGCCGAGAGGATAAAATGCCGCATGGTTCAAGCATAAGACTACGGCAACCCCCAAGCACATATCGATCAGGCCTTCTGACGTATTCTCTTACGGCCAAGCACCACACCTAGTGCAGGCCCAACAATCATTCCCACGAGTAACGCCAGTAAGGTGAAAACTGAAACAGGTAGCTCAACCGTGGACCAGCCGAAAAACGACAGTGTCGCACCTTGCTGATTCTCGAGCACAAAAAAAACGACAACGAGCGCGAAGAACAAAACAGATACAATCGATGCAAAGCGCGCAAGTCTAGACATAACATTCTCCTGAAAGTCGATCAGACGCCTTCTTCCTCGTCTTCGTTCACACGATCACGCAATTCCTTACCCGGCTTGAAGTGAGGTACGAACTTGCCGTCAAGACTGACGGACTGGCCGGTTTTCGGATTACGGCCCACACGCGGCGCGCGATAGTGAAGGGAAAAGCTCCCAAACCCACGGATCTCAATGCGATCCCCGGTCGCCAGGCATTGGGACATTTGCTCAAGCATGGTCTTGATAGCCAGCTCGACATCCTTGGATGAGAGCAGCCCTTGATGGGTGACAATTCGTTCGATCAACTCCGACTTCGTCATATTTTTCCCTTCTTTTTCAAGCAGCTAGGAAAAGCGCTCCGAAGGTTTTAGCATGACTTGATGAATTTGAACAGCCCATGCATAAACTTATCTGCTGGTTGAATACCCCCCCGCATTGAAGGTGCTATTCGTTCAATTGCAGATCACCAGCATCGTCCGCGTCACTGCGCCGGCAGGGTTCCAGCCAAAGAGAGAGTCACCCTCTTCATCCTGGGCATCACTGGACCTGGTGATGACCTTGTAGCCTTGCATCTTGCACTCTCGAGTGGCGCGCTTCTCGCACTTCTGCCAGTTGTTGCCAAGCCCTGAGCAGTCGATCTCGATGCCACTGACGCCGCGCTTGGCATGGGTCTTGGCGCTGGTAGCGGAGCAGCCTGCGAGCATTACCACGGCGAGTACTACGATAAGCCTGATCATTCAAATCCTTACTGAAGCTACAACACGGGAACCGCTTTTTTCTTAAGACTATAGCTAGTTCTGACACTGAGCTGAACGCCTTGGTTCTAGGTTGTTGATTCAACGAATTTCAAGCACAAAAAAGGGCGACCGAAGTCGCCCTTTCTACAGCTTTACAGAACTTAGCTCTGTTTAGCCATTGCTTCGCGCAGCAGGGAGGCCATGGTGGTCTCGCCTTGTGCAGCTTCCGGAGCAGATTTCAGGCTCTGAATAGCTTCTTTCTCTTCAACTTCGTCTTTCGACTTGATGGAGAGTTGGATTACGCGGCTCTTGCGATCAACGCTGATGATCTTGGCTTCTACTTCCTGGCCTTCTTTCAGAACGTTACGCGCATCTTCAACGCGGTCACGGCTGATTTCGGAGGCTTTCAGAGTCGCTTCGATATCGTCGGCCAGAACGATGATGGCGCCTTTGGCGTCAACTTCTTTCACAGTGCCTTTAACGATTGCGCCTTTGTCGTTCTCTTGAACGTACTCGGAGAACGGATCGCTTTCCAGTTGCTTGATACCCAGGGAGATACGCTCGCGCTCTGGGTCAACCGACAGGATAACGGTGTCCAGCTCGTCGCCCTTCTTGAAACGACGAACAGCTTCTTCGCCCACTTCGTTCCAGGAGATGTCGGACAGGTGAACCAGGCCGTCGATGCCGCCGTCCAGACCAATGAAGATACCGAAATCGGTGATCGACTTGATGGTGCCGGAGATTTTATCGCCCTTGTTGAACTGGCCAGAGAAATCTTCCCATGGGTTAGATTTGCACTGCTTGATGCCCAGGGAGATACGACGACGCTCTTCGTCGATGTCCAGAACCATAACTTCCACTTCGTCGCCGACTTGTACGACTTTCGAAGGGTGGATGTTTTTGTTGGTCCAGTCCATTTCGGAAACGTGCACCAGGCCTTCCACGCCTTCTTCCAGCTCAGCGAAGCAGCCGTAGTCGGTCAGGTTGGTAACACGCGCGGTAACGCGAGTGCTTTCTGGGTAACGGGCTTTGATAGCAACCCATGGATCTTCACCCAGTTGCTTCAGGCCCAGGGAAACACGGTTGCGCTCGCGATCGTATTTCAGAACCTTGACATCGATCTCGTCGCCAACGTTGACGATTTCGGAAGGATGCTTGATACGCTTCCAAGCCATGTCGGTAATGTGCAGCAGGCCATCCACGCCACCCAGGTCGACGAATGCGCCGTAGTCGGTGAGGTTTTTGACGATACCTTTGACTTGTTGGCCTTCCTGCAGGGATTCCAGCAGAGCTTCACGCTCGGCGGAGTTCTCTGCTTCCAGGACGCTGCGACGGGAAACGACAACGTTGTTGCGCTTCTGGTCGAGCTTGATGACCTTGAATTCGAGTTCTTTGCCTTCCAGGTGCGTGGTGTCGCGCACAGGACGAACGTCGACCAAAGAACCTGGCAGGAACGCACGGATGCCGTTAACGTCGACAGTGAAGCCGCCTTTAACCTTACCGTTGATAACGCCCTTGACCACTTCTTCAGCTGCGAAGGCTGCTTCGAGAACAATCCAGCATTCAGCGCGCTTGGCTTTTTCACGGGACAGCTTGGTTTCACCGAAACCGTCTTCAACCGAGTCCAGAGCAACGTGAACTTCGTCACCGACATTGATTGTCAGATCACCAGCATCGTTGTAGAACTGTTCCAGCGGGATCAGAGCTTCAGACTTCAGACCAGCGTGAACGGTTACCCAGCGAGCTTGGTAATCGATATCAACGATAACACCGGTGATGATGGAGCCTGCCTGAAGGTTCAGGGTTTTTAGGCTTTCTTCAAAGAGTTCCGCAAAGCTTTCGCTCATTTTAATTCCTGTTGATAAGGGCGAAGAATACGCCCATCTCCACACCCCAGACGGTGTGGGTCAGTTTCAGTTAAAAGAAGCCACCGCAGGACTATGACTGGTCCCCTGCGGCCTTCTTGATCACCCGGTGATATCGCGAATGGCGATTTCACTCAAGATGCGTTCCAGCACCTGCTCGATGGACAACTCCGTGGAATCCAGCTGTATGGCATCAGCCGCCGGTTTGAGCGGGGCTACTGCGCGCTGGGTATCACGCTCATCGCGTGCACGGATCTCATCTAGCAGACTCGACAGACTAACACCATCGACTTTGCCCTTCAACTGCAAGTAGCGGCGGCGAGCCCGCTCCTCGGCGCTGGCGGTCAGGAAAATCTTCAACGGCGCCTCGGGAAACACCACGGTTCCCATATCACGGCCATCGGCCACCAGGCCCGGCGGCTCTTGAAAAGCCCGCTGACGCTGCAGCAGCGCATCACGTACGGCCGGCAGCGCGGCAACCTGGGACGCCCAGGAGCCGACCTGCTCGTTGCGCAGGTCATCTGTCACATCGTCCCCTTCAAGGATGATGCGCTGGGGATGACCTTCCGTCGCGCCGACGAACTGCACATCAAGGTGCGCCGCCAGCAGCTTCAGGGATTCTTCGTTGGTCAGGTCGACGCCATGGTTGCGTGCGGCGAACGCCAGCAGGCGGTACAGCGCGCCAGAATCCAGCAGGCACCAGCCCAGGCGCTTGGCCAGGATGCCGGCGATCGTGCCTTTGCCCGAGCCGCTTGGCCCGTCGATGGTAATCACCGGTGCTTTGATATTCACAATTGAGCCTCTTGGGCAACACGGATGCCGACGTGGGCACACAGTGTAAGAAAATTCGGAAAAGACGTAGCAACATTGGCGCAGTCACGGATACGAATCGGCGCCGCCGCCCGTAGGGAAGCCACGCTGAATGCCATGGCAATCCGGTGATCGCCATGGGCATGCACTTCACCACCGCCCATCAGGCCACCCTCAATGATAATCCCATCAGGGGTCGGTTCACACTTAACGCCCAGCGCCAACAGACCGTCGGCCATGACCTGGATACGGTCGGACTCCTTCACCCGTAGCTCTGAAGCGCCACGCAACACCGTTCGTCCCTCGGCACAGGCCGCGGCGACGAACAACACTGGAAACTCATCGATCGCCAACGGCACCAACGCTTCAGGAATCTCGATTCCCTTCAACGCTGCCGCTCTTACGCGCAGATCCGCGACAGGCTCTCCACCCACCTCACGCTGGTTTTCCAGGGTGATATCCGCGCCCATCAGCCGCAGGATATCGATCACGCCGGTACGCGTCGGATTGACACCCACATGCTCCAGCAGCAACTCAGAACCCTCGGCAATCGAAGCCGCCACCAGAAAGAACGCTGAAGAAGAAATATCCCCCGGCACTTCTATATGGGCAGCCGTCAGCGCATGACCGGACTCCAGCGATGCCGTCGCGCCCTCCACCGCCACCGGATAGCCAAAGCCGCGCAACATGCGCTCGGTATGGTCGCGGGTCGGCGCAGGCTCGGTCACCGCGGTTTTGCCTTCAGCGTACAACCCGGCCAGCAATAGGCAGGATTTGACCTGGGCACTGGCCATCGGCATCGCGTAAGCCAGGCCTTTCAACGACTGGCCACCACGAATGGTCAGCGGCGGACGCCCTTCTGGCCCGGTCTCGATCACTGCACCCATTTCCCGTAGGGGCTTGGCTACGCGATTCATCGGGCGCTTGGACAGGGACGCATCGCCAGTCAGCACACTGTCGAAACTCTGCGCTGCCAGCAAACCCGACAGCAGCCGCATGGAAGTGCCGGAGTTACCCAGGTAAATCGGCCCCGGCGCCGGTCTCAGGCCATGCAGCCCTACGCCATGAATGGTCACGCGCCCATGGTGCGGGCCCTCAATCACCACGCCCATGTCGCGAAATGCCTGCAAGGTCGCCAGGGCATCTTCACCTTCAAGGAAACCTTCGACCTCAGTCACACCCTCAGCCAACGAACCCAGCATGATCGAACGATGGGAGATTGACTTGTCGCCCGGCACCCGAATACGCCCGCTCAAGCGGCCACCCGGTTCGGCGAGGAAGGTCAACTCATCAGCGTTCACTGCGGTTTCCATGTAGGCCCGGCGCGCCAGGATCTTGCTGAAATGCTCACGCGCCACCCGCGCACGGGTGAACACGCCCAATAATTGATGGCCATCTCCGGCATCAACCGCGTCGCGCAAGGCGTCGAGGTCGCTGCGGAAGGTGTCCAGGGTGCGCAACACCGCTTCGCGATTGGCGAGGAAGATGTCGTGCCACATCACCGGGTCGCTGCCGGCAATCCGCGTGAAATCACGGAAGCCACCGGCGGCGTATCGGAAAATCTCGAGGTTTTCGTTGCGTTTGGCCAAGGAGTCCACCAGGCCGAATGCGAGCAAATGCGGCAGATGACTGGTCGCGGCCAGCACTTCGTCATGACGCTCGACCTGCATATGCTCGACATCCGCGCCCAACTCACGCCACAAACGATCCACCACCGCCAATGCAGCCGGATCGGTTTGCTCCAGCGGCGTCAGGATGACTTTATGGCGACGGAACAACTGCGCATTGGACGCCTCCACCCCGCTCTGCTCGGAGCCGGCAATCGGATGCCCCGGCACAAAACGCGCCGGCATACCACCAAAGGCCCGTTGCGCCGCGCGCACCACATTGCCTTTGGCACTGCCGACGTCCGTCAGGATCGCCTGGCCCAGGTCCATGCCCGCCAGTACGGCGAGCAATTTCTCCATGGCCAGGATCGGCACGGCCAACTGGATCACGTCTGCGCCCTGGCACGCGAGCGCCAGGTCCGCCTCACAGCGATCCACCACGCCCAACTCAACCGCCAACTTGCGCGATTGCGGGTCCAGGTCCACACCGACCACTTCGCCACACAGCCCGCTTTCACGCAGGCCCTTGGCGAAGGAGCCGCCGATCAATCCCAGACCGACCACCACCAGGCGACCGATCATAGGCACAGCAGGTTGCAATGCAGTGACATCAACCACGGGCCAGAACCTTGGCCAGCGCCTCCAGGAAGCGGGCGTTTTCTGCCGGCAGGCCGATGGTGATGCGCAGGTGGTTCGGCATGCCGTAGTTGGCGGTAGGACGCACGATCACGCCTTCGCGCAACAGGCCCTGGAACACCGGCGCAGCTACTTGGCCGAGGTCGACACAAATGAAGTTGCCCTTGGACGGAATCCAACCCAGGCCCAACTCACGAAAGCCTTCCTGCAGTTGCAACATGCCGCTTTCGTTGATGCGACGACCTTCTTCCAGGTACTCGGCATCCTTCACCGCCGCACAGGCCGCCGCCAGGGCGAGGCTGTTGACGTTGAACGGCTGGCGCACACGGTTCAGCACATCGGCAACTACAGCGGTGGACAGGCCATAGCCGACCCGCAGCGACGCCAGGCCATACGCCTTGGAGAACGTACGCGAGACCAGCAGGTTCGGGTACGCCGCCAGGTAATCCAGGCCGTTCGGCAAATCACTGCCTTCGGCGTATTCGATGTAGGCCTCGTCCAGCACAACCAGCACGTGTTCCGGCACGTCTTGCAGGAAGTCATTCAGCGCTTGCGCGTCGAACCAGGTGCCGGTCGGGTTGTTCGGGTTGGCGATAAACACCACGCGGGTCTGGGCGTCGATCGCCGCCAGCATCGCTGGCAGGTCGTGCCCCCAATCCTTCGCAGGAACAACGCGCGCATCAGCACCGACCGCCTGGGTCACGATCGGATAGACCGCAAACGCGTGCTCGCTGAACACCGCATTCAAGCCTGGGGCCAGGTACGCACGACCCACCAGCTCAAGAATGTCGTTGGAGCCATTGCCCAGGGTGACCTGGTTCAACTCGACCCGGCACGTTTGCGCCAACAGCGACTTGAGGGCAAAACCGTTGCCATCGGGGTAGCGGGTCAGTTCAGCCAGCTCTTCACGAATCGCCGCCAACACTTTAGGGCTCGGGCCCAGCGGGTTTTCGTTGCTGGCCAGCTTGACGATGTTCGCCGGATCCAGGTTCAACTCACGCGCCAACTCGTCCACAGGCTTGCCCGGAACGTAAGGCGACAGTTGTTGCACGCCCGGCTGAGCCAGGGCGAGGAAGTTGCCACTCATGTTAAAGCCTCACAAAACCGCTTTCGGGTAAGAGCCCAGCACTTTGAGTGCCACAGCCTCCTGACTGATTTTCTCCAGCACACCTTTGACCAGCGGGTCGCGGTGGTGGCCGATGAAGTCGATAAAGAACACGTAAGTCCATTTACCGCTGCGCGAAGGACGAGTCTCGATGCGCGTCAGGTCAATCCCGTTGTCGTGGAACGGCACCAGCAGCTCATGCAGCGCGCCGGGCTTGTTGCTCATGGAGACGATGATGGACGTCTTGTCGTCGCCCGTTGGCGGCACTTCCTGGCTGCCGATCATCAGGAAACGCGTGGAGTTGTCCGGGCGATCCTCGATTTTCTCGGCCAGGCGCGTCAGGCCATACAGGCCCGCTGCCATATCACCGGCGATGGCCGCCGAGTTCCACTCACCCTTGACCCGCTTGGCCGCCTCGGCATTGCTGGACACCGCCACGCGCTCAACATTCGGGTAATGCGCGTCCAGCCACTTGCGGCACTGAGCCAGGGACTGGGCGTGGGAGTAGATACGGCTGATGCTGTCGGTCTTGGTGTTCTCGCCCACCAACAGGTGATGGTGGATACGCAGCTCGACTTCGCCGCAGATCACCATGTCATGTTCGAGGAAGCTGTCCAGCGTGTGGTTGACCGCGCCTTCGGTGGAGTTTTCCACCGGCACCACGCCAAAGTTCACCGCACCGGCCGCCACTTCACGGAACACTTCGTCGATCGCCGCCATTGGCTTGCTGATCACCGCGTGGCCGAAGTGCTTCATGGCCGCCGCCTGGGTGAAAGTACCCTCAGGACCGAGGTAAGCCACTTTCAGCGGCTGCTCCAGGGCCAGGCAAGAAGACATGATTTCACGGAACAACCGCGCCATCTCTTCGTTGCCCAGCGGGCCTTTATTGCGCTCCATGACACGCTTGAGCACCTGGGCTTCACGCTCCGGACGGTAGAACACCGGCACTTCGCCTTCAGCCAGGGACGCCATCTTCACCCGTGCCACTTCCTGGGCGCACCGCGCGCGCTCGCTGATCAGTTCCAGGACTTTCTCGTCCAGGCTGTCAATGCGTACGCGCAGGGCCTTGAGTTCTTGCTCAGACATTAGCCGTGTTCCTTTTCGAACTCTGCCATGTAGGCAACCAGCGCGTTGATGGCGTTGATGTCGACAGCGTTGTAGATGGAGGCGCGCATGCCACCGACCGATCGGTGCCCCTTGAGGTTCAGCAGGCCACGCTCGTCGGCACCGGCCAGGAATGGCTTGTCCAGACGGTCGTCAGCCAGGCGGAACGGCACGTTCATCCACGAGCGGTCAGTCAGGTTGATCGGGTTGCTGTACAGGCCGCTGGCGTCGATGAAGTCGTACAGGGTGCGCTTCTTCTCTTCGTTCAGCTTGCCCATGGCGGCGACACCGCCCTGCTCCTTCAGCCACTCGAAGACCAGGCCGGACAGGTACCAGGCGAACGCAGGCGGGGTGTTGTACATCGAGCCGTTATCGGCCGCGACCTTGTAGTTGAGCATGGTCGGGCACAGCGAACGGGCGCGACCGAGCAGATCTTCACGGATGATGTTGACCAGGATGCCGCTCGGACCGATGTTCTTCTGCGCGCCGGCGTAGATCATGCCGTACTTGGACACATCGATAGGGCGCGAGAGGATGTCCGAGGACATGTCGCACACCAGCGGCACGTCACCCACTTCCGGCACCCAGTCAAACTCCAGGCCGCCGATGGTTTCGTTGGCAACGTAGTGAACGTAGGCAGCATCCTTCGACAGCTTCCACTCGTTCTGACCGGGAATGCCGAAGTAGTCGTACGGCTTGGCGGTACCCGCGACATTCACGTGACCGTAACGGGAAGCCTCTTCAATGGCCTTCTGGCCCCAGATGCCCGTGTCGATATAGTCAGCCGTGCCGTCTTCCGGCAGCAGGTTCAGCGGGATCTGGGCGAACTGCTGGCTGGCGCCGCCCTGCAGGAACAGCACTTTGTAGTTGGATGGGATGTCCAGCAAGTCGCGCAGGTCCTGCTCGGCCTTGGTGGCGATGGACACGAACTCATCGCTGCGATGGCTCATTTCCATCACGGAGAGGCCTTTTCCATGCCAGTCGAGGAGTTCACCCTGCGCGCGCTGCAGGACTGCTTCAGGAAGCGCCGCGGGACCGGCACAGAAGTTATAGGCTCTCTTGCTCACATCCAATCTCACTCTGATCTGGTGGGGCTGCAATCATGTTCGGTAACGCTCCGTT
This sequence comes from Pseudomonas sp. MYb541, assembly GCF_037479595.1. Lineage (NCBI taxonomy): Bacteria > Pseudomonadati > Pseudomonadota > Gammaproteobacteria > Pseudomonadales > Pseudomonadaceae > Pseudomonas > Pseudomonas sp. MYb541. Next base: position 62,152 of record NZ_JBBGYS010000011.1, read on the forward strand.
TCCGGAGCGGACCGTTGTGGGAGCTGGCTTGCCTGCGATACAGGCGCCTCGGTACGTCAGTGATACCGTGGTGATGCCATCGCAGGCAAGCCAGCTCCCACATGTTTCAAAGGGGACAAACAACAAGGGGGCGAATCTTCATCCGCCCCCTGTGTGTCCGCTTATTCCTGCGGTTCTTCTTCGTCTGCGGCAGCATCGAGGGTTGGCTCGTCGACGTTGTCATCGCCGGCTGCGATCACCTCGCCGTCAAACTCCTCACCTTCCAGCTCCTCGCCTTCGACTTCCGACGGCTCCTGGACACGCTCCAGGCCGACCAGTTTTTCGTCCTTGGCCAGCTTGATCAGGGTCACGCCCTGGGTGTTACGGCCCAGGCTCGACACTTCGGCCACACGGGTACGTACCAGGGTGCCCTGGTCGGAAATCAGCATGATTTCCTCGCCGTCGAGCACCTGGACCGCGCCGACCAGACGGCCGTTGCGGTCGTTGCTGACCATGGCGATCACGCCCTGGCCGCCACGCTTGTACTCCGGGAACTCGCTGATGGCCGTACGCTTGCCATAACCACGCTCGGAAGCGGTGAGGATCTGGCTGCCTTCTTCCGGGATCAGCATCGAAATCAGCTTCTGCCCTTCCGGCAGACGCATGCCGCGCACACCACGAGCGGTACGGCCCATGGCGCGAACGTCAGATTCCTTGAAGCGCGTGACCTTGCCGCCGTCGGAGAACAGCATGACTTCACGCTCGCCATCAGTGATAGCAGCGGAGATCAGTACGTCGCCCTCGTCCAGCTCCAGGGCGATCAGGCCCACACTGCGCTGACGGCTGAAGGATTCCAGCGGGGTCTTCTTCACGGTGCCTTTGGCGGTGGCCATGAAGATGAAGTGACCTTCGGTGTATTCCTCGACCGGCAGCATGGTGGTGATGTACTCATCACTGTCCAGCGGCAGCAGGTTGACCAGCGGACGACCACGGGCAGCGCGGGACGCTTCCGGGATCTCGTAGGTTTTCAGCCAGTACACCTTGCCCTTGCTGGAGAACAGCAGGAGCGTGGTGTGGCTGTTGGCGACCAGCAGGTGAGCGATGTAGTCCTCATCTTTGACGCCAGTAGCCGATTTACCTTTACCGCCACGACGCTGGGCCTGGTACGCAGCCAATGGCTGGGTCTTGGCATAACCGCCGTGGGAGATGGTCACCACGCGCTCTTCTTCCGGGATCATGTCACCCAGGGTCAGGTCGAGGCGCGCATCAAGGATCTCGGTGCGACGCACGTCGCCGTATTCGGCGCGGATCACTTCCAGTTCTTCGCGGATCACTTCCATCAGGCGCACGGCGCTGCTGAGGATGCGGATCAACTCGCCGATCTGGTTGAGAATCTCCTGGTACTCGGCCAGCAGCTTTTCGTGCTCCAGGCCGGTCAGGCGGTGCAGGCGCAGTTCCAGGATGGCCTGGGCTTGCTCTGGCGACAGGAAGTACTTGCCTTCGCGCAGACCGTATTGCGGGTCCAGGGTCTCTGGACGGCACGAATCGGCGCCGGCACGTTCAACCATGGCCACCACGGCGCTGGATTCCCAAGGCGTGCTGATCAGCGCTTCCTTGGCTTCCGACGGGGTTGGCGAGGCCTTGATCAAGGCGATAACCGGGTCGATATTCGACAACGCCACAGCCTGGCCTTCCAGGATGTGCCCACGTTCGCGGGCCTTACGCAGTTCGAACACGGTACGGCGGGTGACCACTTCGCGGCGGTGGCGGACGAAGGCTTCCAGCAGATCCTTGAGGTTCAGGATGCGCGGGCGGCCGTCGATCAGTGCAACCACGTTGATACCAAACACGCTTTGCAACTGGGTCTGGGCGTAGAGGTTGTTGAGGATCACCTCAGGCACTTCGCCACGACGCAGCTCGATCACCACGCGCATACCGTCTTTGTCGGACTCGTCGCGCAGCTCGGTGATGCCTTCGAGCTTCTTCTCTTTGACCAGCTCGGCGATCTTCTCGATCAGACGCGCTTTGTTCAGCTGGTACGGGAGTTCGGTGATGACGATCTGCTGACGGCCACCGACTTTGTCGATGTCTTCGATCATCGAGCGGGCGCGCATGTAAATGCGGCCGCGACCGGTGCGGTAGGCTTCGATGATACCGGCGCGGCCGTTGATGATCGCGGCGGTCGGGAAGTCCGGACCGGGGATGTATTGCATCAGCTCATCGACGGTCAGCTCAGGGTTGTCGATGAGGGCCAGGCAACCGTCGATGACTTCACCGAGGTTGTGCGGCGGGATGTTGGTCGCCATGCCCACGGCGATACCGCTGGAACCGTTGACCAGCAGGTTGGGGATCTTGGTCGGCATGACCGCCGGGATCATTTCGGTGCCGTCGTAGTTCGGCACCCAGTCCACGGTTTCTTTATGCAGGTCGGCCAGCAGCTCGTGCGCCAGCTTGGTCATGCGCACTTCGGTGTATCGCATGGCCGCGGCGTTGTCGCCGTCGACCGAACCGAAGTTGCCCTGGCCGTCTACCAGCAGGTAGCGCAGGGAAAACGGCTGGGCCATCCGAACGATGGTGTCGTACACCGCAGTGTCGCCGTGGGGGTGATACTTACCGATCACGTCACCGACAACACGGGCAGATTTCTTGTACGGCTTGTTCCAGTCGTTACCCAGCTCGCTCATCGCGAACAGCACACGCCGGTGCACGGGCTTCAAGCCATCGCGCGCATCAGGCAGTGCCCGACCGACAATTACGCTCATCGCGTAGTCGAGGTAGGACTGTTTCAGCTCGTCTTCGATATTGACCGGGAGGATTTCTTTGGCCAGTTCGCCCATGAGAAGCCTGATTCCTTTTTCGGGTGAAACCTCGTCACATCCATATGGGACGAACGAAGCTCGCCGCTGCCGGCAGAGTGCCTGACAACGACTTACGACAAATCAACGAGTTATGACACGGATCTGCACGTTATAGGCCACCCCTCGGGGTAACCCTGGAAACCGCCGGATGTTATCACAATCGCCGCCACGCACCTATCCCCCTGATGCGCATGGAGCATAGTAAGTTGACGGATGACAGGCTTGAGGGCGACGAGAGGGGCTCAGAGCTGGATCCAAGCCCGTTTCCGGAGGCAAATTGGCTTAATGCAGGCGCTTACGGCACATCAACTTGGCCAGCTTGGCGGTGTCCGGCCGCTCGACCACGCCTTTTTCGGTCACGATCACGTCGATCAGGTCGGCCGGAGTCACGTCAAACACCGGATTGTAGGCACTCACATCGGCTGCGAAACGCCGGCCGGCGACTTCCAGCAACTCGCCGGTATCGCGCTCTTCCAGGGCGACATCATCGCCAGTGGCCATCATCAGGTCCAGGGTCGAACTCGGCGCCACCACCATGAAGCGCACGCCGTGGTGCATTGCACACACGGCCAACTGGTAGGTGCCGATCTTGCTGATCACATCGCCATTGGCGGCAATGCAATCGGCCCCGACGATCACCCAGGTCACGCCTTTGGTCTTGAGGATGTGCGCGCCAGCCGAATCGGCATTCACCGTCACCGGGATGCCCTCGCCCGCCAGCTCCCAGGCGGTCAGCCGCGAACCTTGCAGCCAGGGCCGGGTTTCATTGGCGTAGACCTGCTCGACCATGCCTTCCAGATAGGCCGCACGAATCACCCCGAGCGCCGTACCGACACCGCCGGTCGCCAGGGCGCCTGCGTTGCCGTGAGTGAGGATGGCCTGGGCATTGCCCTGGTGCTTGCGGATCAGCTCGACACCCAACTGCGCCATGGTGAGGTTGGCTTCGCGATCACTTTCATGGATGGCAATGGCTTCTGCCTCCAGCACCGCCAGCGGATCGGCGTGTTTTTTGACGCGGTCCAGGCGGTCGCGCATGCGTTTCAACGCCCAGAACAGATTCGACGCGGTGGGTCGGGTATCGGCCAGCAGTGCATAGTCTTCTTCCCATGCGGCCTGCCAGTCACCACCCTCGGCGATGCGCTCACGGGCGGCCAGCACTAAGCCATAGGCGGCACTGATGCCAATGGCCGGCGCACCGCGCACCACCATTGAACGAATGGCGGCCGCCACTTCATCGACCGTCACGCAGGCCACCCAGCTTTCCCGGGACGGCAAGGCACGCTGATCGAGCAGGAACAGCGCGCCATCACGCCAATCGATGGCCTTCACTTTCTCCGCTGCCAACAGTCGATCGCGCATCCCTTACTCCGCACTCATAAACAAAGCCGCCGATTATAGCGATCCGCCAGCCAGGACGCTCGGGTATACTTCGCCCTTCTTTTATAGCTGCCTGGGAAGAAGCCTGCGATGACTGCCACTGCCGCCCCGCTCGACTTATTGTTGCTGCCAACCTGGCTGGTACCGGTCGAACCCGCTGGCGTGGTGCTCAAGGAGCACGGTCTGGGCATCCGCGACGGGCGTATTGCGTTTATCGGCCCACGGGCCGCAGCGCTGAAGCTTTCGGCCAACGAGGTGCGCGAACTGCCCGGCATGCTGCTCAGCCCCGGCCTGATCAACGCCCACGGGCACGCGGCAATGAGCCTGTTCCGGGGCCTGGCCGACGACCTGCCGCTGATGACCTGGCTGGAAAAACATATCTGGCCCGCCGAGGCCAAGTGGGTCGACGAAGCCTTCGTACGCGACGGCACCGACCTGGCCATCGCCGAACAGCTCAAGGGCGGCATCACTTGCTTCTCCGACATGTATTTCTACCCCAAGGTCGCCAGTGACTGCGTGCACAACAGTGGCATGCGAGCGCAGATTGCGATCCCGATCCTGGACTTTCCGATCCCCGGCGCCAGCACGCCCGACGAGGCGATTCGCCAGGGCGTCGAGCTATTCGGCGACCTTAAGCACCACCCGCGCATCAAGATTACCTTCGGCCCCCACGCGCCCTACACCGTGTGCGATGACAACCTGGAGAAAATCCGGGTGATCGCCGAAGAGCTGGACGCCGCGATCCACATGCATGTTCACGAAACCGCCTTTGAAGTGCAGCAAGCGGTCGAGCAGACTGGCGAACGGCCATTAGCGCGCCTGGGTCGCCTCGGGCTGCTGGGCCCGCGCTTCCAGGCCGTTCATATGACCCAAATCAGCGAGGATGACCTGGCTTTGCTGGTAGAAAGCAACACCAGCATCATTCACTGCCCGGAATCCAACCTGAAACTGGCCAGCGGCTTTTGCCCGGTGGAGCGGCTGTGGCAGGCTGGCGTGAACGTGGCCATCGGCACCGATGGCGCCGCCAGCAACAATGACCTCGATCTGCTGGGCGAAACCCGCACCGCAGCGATGCTGGCCAAGGCTGTCGCCGGTTCGGCCACCGCGCTGGATGCCCATCGCGCCCTGCGCATGGCCACCCTCAACGGTGCACGGGCCATGGGCCTGGAAAGCGAGATTGGCTCGCTGGAGGTCGGCAAGGCGGCGGATATCGTCGCCTTCGATCTGTCGGGGCTGGCGCAACAACCGATCTACGATCCGGTCTCGCAGCTTATATATGCCACCGGACGCGATTGTGTGAAACACCTTTGGGTCGCCGGCAAGCAGTTGCTCGACGACCGGCAATTGACCCGCATGGATGAACAACAGTTGACCGCCACGGCCATCGCCTGGGGCCAACGCATCAGCGGGCACAGCGAATAACGAAGGTTTTGAACCCCAGGGTTCAGAACTGACCAAACGATTTATCAGGTTTAGAGGATTCACCATGAGCAACGTCGACCACGCCGAAATCGCCAAATTTGAAGCCCTGGCCCACCGCTGGTGGGACCGCGAGAGCGAGTTCAAGCCGCTGCACGACATCAACCCGCTGCGGGTCAACTGGATTGACGAACGCGTCAACCTGGCCGGCAAGAAGGTGTTGGACGTGGGTTGCGGCGGCGGCATCCTCAGCGAAGCCATGGCCCAGCGCGGCGCGACCGTGATGGGCATCGACATGGGCGAAGCGCCCTTGGCCGTGGCCCAGTTGCACCAACTGGAATCCGGCGTGAGCGTGGAATACCGCCAGATCACTGCCGAAGCCCTGGCCGAAGAGATGCCCGAGCAGTTCGACGTGGTGACCTGCCTGGAAATGCTCGAACACGTACCGGACCCGTCCTCGGTGATCCGCGCATGCTTCCGCATGGTCAAGCCCGGCGGCCAGGTGTTCTTCTCCACCATCAACCGCAACCCCAAGGCCTACCTGTTCGCGATCATCGGCGCCGAATACATCATGAAGCTGCTGCCGCGCGGCACCCATGACTTCAAGAAATTCATCCGCCCGTCCGAGCTGGGCGCCTGGAGCCGCCAGGCCGGGCTGACCGTCAAGGACATCATCGGCCTGACCTACAACCCGCTGACCAAGCACTACAAGCTGGCCAACGACGTTGACGTCAACTACATGATCCAGACCCTGCGCGAGGAGTGAGCCTGTGAAGTTGCGAGCGGTTCTCTTCGACATGGACGGTACCCTGCTGGATACCGCGCCGGACTTTATCGCCATCTGCCAGGCCATGCGCGCCGACCGCGACCTGGCGCCGATCAACCCTCAGCACATCCGCGATGAAATTTCCGGCGGTGCGAAGGCGATGGTGGCCGTGACCTTTTCCATGGACCCGGAATCCCCAGGCTTCGAGGAGCTGCGCCAAGAGTTTCTCGAGCGCTACCTCAAAGGGTGCGCGGTCCACAGCAAACTGTTCGACGGCATGGCCGAGCTGCTGGAGGACATCGAGAAGTCCAAGCTGGTCTGGGGCGTGGTCACCAACAAGCCACTGCGCTTTGCCGAACCGATCATGCAGCAACTGGGCCTGGCCGAGCGCTCGGCGCTGCTGATTTGCCCGGACCATGTGAAGAACAGCAAGCCGGACCCGGAGCCGATGATCCTGGCGTGCAAGATGCTCGACCTGGACCCGGCCAGCGTGCTGTTTGTGGGCGACGACCTGCGCGATATCGAGTCCGGCCGCGACGCCGGCACGCGCACTGCAGCGGTCACCTACGGCTACATCCACCCGGACGACAATCCGCGCCATTGGGGCGCAGATGTAGTGGTGGATCACCCGCTGGAATTGCGCAAGGTGCTGGATAACGCACTGTGCAGTTGCTGAGATCACGGTAGGAAATGGATGCCCTTGTGAGAGGGTGTACCACCTTGAATTTTGTCGAGGCTATTTATGTTTGATTACTCCGCACGCCCAGAACTGCTCAAAGGCCGGGTGATCCTGGTGACCGGCGCCGGTCGCGGGATCGGCGCGGCGGCGGCGAAAACCTACGCCGCCCATGGCGCCACCGTGCTGTTGCTGGGCAAGACCGAAGCCAACCTGGCCCAGGTGTATGACGAAATCGAAGCGGCCGGCCAGCCGCAACCGGTGGTGATTCCGTTCAACCTGGAGACCGCCCTGCCCCATCAATACGATGAGCTGGCCGCGATGATCGAAAAGGAATTCGGCCACCTCGACGGCCTGCTGCACAACGCCTCGATCATCGGCCCACGCACGCCGATCGAGCAGTTGTCCGGTGAGAATTTCATGCGGGTGATGCACGTGAACGTCAACGCGATGTTCATGTTGACCAGCACGCTGTTGCCGCTGCTCAAATTGTCCCAGGATGCGTCGGTGGTGTTCACCTCCAGCAGTGTCGGGCGCAAGGGTCGGGCTTACTGGGGCGCTTATGGCGTGTCGAAGTTTGCGACCGAAGGCTTGATGCAAACCTTGGCTGATGAGCTTGAGGAAGTGGCAGCGGTACGCTCCAACAGCATCAACCCAGGTGGCACGCGCACCAGCATGCGCGCCCAGGCGTATCCAGGGGAAAACCCGATGGAGCGGCCTGCTCCGGAAGAGATCATGCCGGTGTACCTGTACCTGATGGGGCCGGACAGTACCGGCATCAACGGCCAGGCGTTCGACGCGCAATAACAGGCACACTGTAAAACCAAATGTGGGAGGGGGCTTGCCCCCGATTGCAGTGGATCAGTCAACAGATACAGTGACTGTCCCAGCGCTATCGGGGGCAAGCCCCCTCCCACATTTTTTATCGCGGTGTGGGTTAGTTCTTCACCACTTCTTCGAGGGTGAAACGGCCCAGCGGGTTTTGCAGGAAGTTGCTCACGTTCTTGCGTGAGATGTTGATGTACGGGCTGTAGTACAAGTCGATCCAGTTTACGTCCTGTTTCGCCAGCTTCTGCAGTTCCACATACATCTGCTCACGCTTGACCGGGTCCGCCTCGATGCGCGCTTGCGCCACCAGTGCCTTGACCTTGTCGTTCTTGTAACGGGTCATGTAGTTCTGGTTGGTGTCATGGCCCAGCACGAAGGTGGTCTTCTGGTCCGGGTCGAGGATGTCGTTGGTCCAGTACATCACCGAAATGTCGTACTCACCGTCCACCAGCATTTGCCAGCTCTGGGTCGGGTCGACCTTTTGCAGGTTGGCGGTCACGCCGACCTTGGCCAATTGGTCCTTGATGATCACCGCAATCTGCTCGTCGGCTTCGTTGCCGGCGTTGACCACGTAGTTGAGCTTCAAGTCCTTGGCACCGGCCTGTTCCAGCAGCTTCTTCGCAGCGGTCGGGTCATACGGGCGTTGCAGGTTGTTGGCGTAGTGGTACAACGAGCCCTTTGGAATGTAGGAATAAGCCACGGTGCCTTGACCGTAAGTGGCAGTCTTCACCAGCGATTGTTTGTCGATGGCCATGTCCAGCGCCTGACGCACTTCCGGCTTGGCCAGCAGACCGTGATCGTGGTTGATCAGCAGGTGATCTTCACGGGTGGAGGGGTCGGCGTGGATCACCACGTTCTTGTCTTTCTTCAGCTCTTCAACCCGCGAGAAGGGTACGAAGATCGCCGTGTCCAGCTCGTTGTTCTGCACCATGCGCATGCGTGTGTTGTCGTCGGTCACGGAGACCCACTCCACGCCATCCAGGCTCACGTTCTTGGCCTGCCAGAAGTTCGGGTTCTTCTTCAGAATCACCCGATCACCCTTGCGCCACTCATCCACGGTAAACGCGCCGGAAGTCACCGGGTTTTCCGAGTAGGCGTCTTCGCCCATTTTGGTCATGGCTTTTTCCGACAGGATCGACACCGTCGGCGACGCCAATTGCGAGAGGAAGGCTACCGCCGGGGTCTTCAGGGTGACCACCAGGGTTTTCGGGTCCGACGCTTTGGCCGTGTTGATCAGGTTGAACGGATCAGCCCACAGCGAAGCCTTGTTGTCGCGGATGCGCAACAGGCTGAACGCGGCATCGTCAGCGGTGATCGCGGAGCCATCAGAAAACTTCGCATCACGCAGTTTGAAGGTGTAGGTCAGGCCATCCTTGGAAATGTCCCAGCTTTCGGCCAGGCCCGGCTCCATCTTGGTGCCCAGGTTGTCGACACGTACCAGGGTGTCGTAGACGTTGGCGAATACCCAAGTGTCGCGGTTTTGCGCGCTTTTGATCGGGTCGAACGTGGTGCTGTCTTCACGGCAGCCGATGGTCAGGACGCCGGCGGCGTGTGCCAACCCGGCAGTGAGAGACCATGCGGTCAGTGTGGCGGCGGCGAGCAACTTCAAGTGGCGCGATTGCATGTCATAACTCCTTGTTCATGAATGGCAGGGAAGGGTCAAAGCAAAGGTTCTTCAAGCACGCAACTGTACCGATGCTCGTGCAGGAAATGCGTCGGCGGCAACACCACGGAACACAAGGCTCGGGCATGCCGACAACGCGGGTGAAAGGCACAGCCTGTAGGCAAATTCAGCGGGCTCGGCGGTTCACCCGGCAAGGGTTCGGTAGGCAACGGCCGATGGGGATCGATCTCGGGAATCGCCTGGATCAACGCCGCCGTGTATGGGTGACGTGGCGCCGTAAAGACCGCTTCTACCGGGCCTTCCTCGACGATCTTGCCCAGGTACATCACCGCCACGCGGTCACACAGGCGGCGCACGATGGCCAGGTCATGGGCGATGAACAGGATCGCCAGGTTCATGCGCTGTTGCAGTTCCAGCAACAGGTTGATGATCTGGCCCTGGATCGAAACGTCCAGCGCCGCCACGCACTCATCGGCGATGATCAGTCGAGGCTCCACCGCCAGCGCTCGGGCGATGCCAACGCGCTGGCACTGGCCGCCGCTGAGGGAGCCGGGTTTGCGGCTGGCCAGTTCGGGGCGCAGGCCGACCAGGTCGAGCAGTTCATTCACCCGCGCCGGGATCTGCTCCGGCGCGACCTTGCGCTGCACTCGCAGCACTTCGGCAATGGTTTCGCCGATAGTGTGGCGCGGGTTCAGCGCGGCATACGGGTCCTGGAAGATCATTGCGGTTTCATGGCGCAGGCGGGTGATGTCGATGGTGCTGCCATGGGCCATGTCGATGCCATCAAACAACACCTGCCCGGCGCTGATCGGGTTGAGGTGCAAAATGGCGCGGCCCAAGGTGCTTTTACCGCTGCCGGACTCGCCCACCAACCCCAGGGTTTCACCCGCCGCCAGGTTCAGCGACACACCGTTCACCGCCCTGACCCACTGTTTGTTCAAGCCGAACAAACCCGTGCCGGACGCGGCAAACTTCACCTCAAGGTCCTTGATCTGCAACAGACTCATGGGTGCACTCCCAACGGGTAATGACAGGCGACTCGCGCGCCTTCCGGCAGCACCTCGGTGCACAAGGCGCCGACCTGCGGGCAACGCGGGTTGAACCGGCAACCGGCAGGCAATGCGTCCAGCAACGGCGGTTGTCCGGGAATCGTGCGCAGCAAGGCGTGGCCGCTGCTATGGGCGGGCTGGCAGTCAATCAGGCCTGCGGTGTAGGGATGTTGCGGGTGGGCTAGCAGCTCGTATTTGCTGCCGTGCTCACACAGGCGCCCGGCGTACATCACGGCGATGGTGTCGCAGGTTTGCGCGACCACGCCCAAGTCGTGGGTAATCATGATGATCGACAGCCCGCGCTGATCACGCAGGTCCAGCAGCAACCGCAGGATTTGCGCCTGCACCGTCACATCCAGGGCGGTGGTGGGTTCGTCGGCGATCAGCACTTTCGGGTTGCAGCCCAGGGCGACGGCGATCATCGCGCGCTGGCGCATGCCGCCGGAAAACTCGTGAGGGTAGTTGTCGACCCGCGCCTGGGGATCAGGGATGCCCACTTGGCGCAGCACGTCGATGGCCTGCAGCCGCGCGTCTTTTTTCGAGGTGCCTTGGTGCAGGCGAATACCCTCGGCAATCTGCTCACCGATGCGCATCAATGGGTCGAGGTGGCTGCTGGGGTTCTGGAAGATCATGCCCAACTGACCGCCGCGCACGGCACGCATACCGGCGTCATCCAGTGACAGAAGATCCTGGCCAGCCAGCCTTACAGTACCGCCGTGAACCCGCAAATTGGGGGAAGGCAATAAACGCATCAGGCCGCGACAGGCCATGGTTTTGCCCGAGCCGCTTTCCCCGACCAGGCCGAGGATTTCGCCTTCGGCCAAATCGAAGGACACGCGATCGACCAGGGTCACATCACGCCCGGCGTTGTTGGCGATCACACTGAGGTCGCGCACTTGCAACAGGCTCATGAGCGATCCCCCAGCACTTGCGCCACGCCATCAGCGAGCAGGCTGAAACCCATGGCCAAGGTCACGATGGCCAACCCCGGAAAGGTGCAGATCCACCAAGCGGTGGTAATGAAGGCCTGCCCTTCGGCCACCATCGTGCCCCACTCGGCGGTCGGCGGTTGCACGCCCAGGCCCAGGTAACTCACGGCGGCGCCGTTGAGCAGCACCAACACCGCGTCTGACATGGAAAACACGATGGAGCCGAACATCGCATTGGGCAGCAGGTGCCGGAACAGAATCCGCCCATGGCCAAAGCCCAAGCTCTTGGCGGCCAGCGCAAAGTCGCTTTCCTTGAGGACCAGGATCTGCGAGCGGATCAGTCGCGCGTAGGACACCCACCCCACCAGCGCCATGGCGATGTAGAAACTCTTCAGGCCCGGACCGAGAATGGCCATGATAGCCAGCATCAACACCAGGAACGGGAATGCCAGGATCACATCGATCACTCGCATGCAGATACTGTCGAAGCGCCCGCCGATATACCCGGAAACCGCGCCGATGAAGGTGCCGATCATGAACGGGAAAATCACTCCGACGACGGCCAGTTGCAGGTCAATGCGCGCCCCCCAGATCACCCTCGAAAGGATGTCCCGACCGTAATTATCCGTACCAAATGGATGAGCCATGCTGGGGCCGAGCAAGCTGAAATCCGTGTTCTGCGCAATCGGGTCATAAGGCGCGATCCACGGCGCGAACAGCGCAAGCACCAGCCACGCCAGCAAAATCAACAAGCCCCACGCAGCCGTCAGTCGGCCATTGCGAAAGCCGAAGCGCAGGCGCAAGCGCCAAGGAGCAATCAACGGGCGGCTGCTCATTGCATCTTCACCCGTGGGTCAAGGGCCACCGTCACGACGTCAGCGATGAAGTTGACGATCACCGTCGCGCAGGCCAGCACCATGGCCACGCCCTGCACCACCATGTAATCGCGGGTAAAGATCCCGCGCACCAGCAGTTGGCCGATGCCGGGGATGGCGAACAGGCTTTCGATCACCACCGTGCCGCTGATCAGCCAGCCGATGTTCACCGCCAGCAGGTTGACCGCCGGCACCAGGGAATTGGGCAGCACATGACGGCGAAACACCGCGGCTTCCGACAACCCACGTGCCCGGGCGGCGGTCACGTGGTCGGCCTGCAACTCCATCAGCATGCTCGCGCGCAGGTTGCGCACCAGCACTGCCGACAGCGCCAGGGCAATTGTCAGGCAGGGCAAAACCATGTGATGCGCCTTGTCCAGCCAGGTGCGGCCGTAACCGGATACGGGAAACAAGCCCCACTGCACGCTCAGCAACAGGATCAGCATCAAGCCCAGCCAGAACGCCGGCATGCCCAGGCCGACCGTGGTGAACACGCGGATCAGGTTATCCGCCCAACCGCCCTTGTTGCGCGCAGCCAACGTCGCCAGCGGCACCGCGATCAGCAACGCCAGCACCACACTGCCGAGCACCAGCACCAGAGTGGGTTCAATGCGCGTGACGATCAGCTTGAGGGCGTCGACCTTGTACAGCAGCGATTGGCCGAGGTCGCCCTTGAGCAGGTTTTTCAGGAAGTAGAAATATTGCAGCCACAACGGCTGGTCGAGGCCGTACTGGGCGCGGATCTTCAGCAAGGCGTCCGGCGTGCTGCGCGAGCCCAGCAGCGCGCGCGCCGGGTCGCCGGGAATCGAGCGCACCAGCACAAAGGTGATCAGGCTGATGCCAAACAGCACCGGCAGCAATTGCAGCGGCCGGGACAGCACAAAACGGTAGCGCGCCAGGTTCATCCGTCAGCCTCGGTGACGCGAGAGGAAGTCCAGCAGCACCGGGAAATATGCCTGGGGCTCTTCATAAAACGGCATATGGCTGCTGTTGGGGAAGACGTGCAGTTCGGCGTGCCGGGCCGCGAGTTTCATGCGCATGGCGCAGGCGGGGGTGAGTTCGTCGTGCTGGCCGGTGGTGATCAGGATCGGCATCTTGAACTCGGCCATCTCGGGGATGCGGTTCCAGTCCTTGAGGTTGCCGATGTAGAGGAATTCGTTGGGACCTTGCATGGTTTCGTAGGGGCCCATGTTCCAGTCGTCGAGAGAGCGTTTGACCGGTGCAGGCCACTCGTCCAGTCGGCACACGTGTCGGTAGTTGAGCAAGGTAATCGCGGCCTGGTACTGCGGGTGGTCCAGGGTCCCCATGGCTTCGTGACGTTGCATCATGGCCACGGTTTCGCTGCCGAGGGCGCCGCGCAGGCGCTCCAGTTCCTGGGACAGGTGCGGAATGTCACCCACGGTGTTTTCGAGGATCAGGCTTTTCAGCGCGTCGGGGTAGTGGATGGCGTACTCGATACCGAGCCAGCCGCCCCAGGAATGCCCAAGCAGGTGCACGCGGCCCAGACCCAGTGCCTGGCGCACGGTTTCGACTTCTTCGACATAACGGCGGATTTCCCACAGCGAAACGTCGGTGGGTCTGGCTGATGCACCCGTGCCAAGCTGGTCGAATGCAACCACTCGCAGGTTATGGTCTTTGAGCCAGCCATGGGCGTCGCGCAAGTAGTCACACGGCAGGCCTGGCCCGCCGTTGAGGCACAACAGCACCTCATCCCCTTCGCCAAAGCTGTAGACCACGAGGTTATGGCCGTCGACTTGCACGTTGTACTGCTGGTCGGGGGCAATTTCACGCCACATGCAAACATTCCTTGTGTTGTATCGGCCTGGCAGGTAGCGGCCGTTTTATCAGGCCAACACTACCGAGGATGCCGTGCGTCCATAACCTAGTATTTCTTATAGGTTTGGCCTGGCAGTCCTTCGCCGGGGCGTGGCATTCTACTTGCCGCAAGTCGAGATTCAAATGAATTCGGGAGCCGAACGGATGCTGGCCAAGCTGACTGCGTCAAATCACCGCCTGATGCCGGGCAGGAGCCTGGACGAGCAGATGGATAACACGTTTATCCTCGCCCAGCAGTTGGGCTTCGATGCATTGGTGTATGACTACACCCCGGTGCCGATTGACCAGGACGGCACATTGATCACGCCCTCGGTGCTCGCACTGCGCAATACCCCGCCCGACTGGCACGCCCTGTGGTGCAGCGAAGGGTTCTACCAGATCGATCCGGTGCAACATCTGGCCCTGAGTACGGTGTCACCGTTCGTATGGTCCTACGACGTCAAGGCCGATACTCCCCTGCAAAAGATCATCGATCCCTGCCATGCGCCGGTTTCGTCCTACTTGCACGACCAGCAATTGACCTGCGGCGTCAGCGTGCCGATCCACCTGCCCCGTGGCGGCTTCGCCTCGCTGACCGGCCTGCGCACCGGCAACGCCCGCACCGTATTGAAGGATGCGCAGCAGACCTTGTCGGACTTCAGCCTGATTTCCCATGCCTTGCAGGAAGCGGCCTACCCACTGTTCAGCAAGGAACTGCGCACCTATCCGCATATCCGCCTGACCAAACGCGAACGCGAGTGCCTCAAATGGGCCGCCGACGGGCTGACCGCCGCTGAAATCGCCGCGCAATTGAGTCGCTCGCTGGCGGTGGTTACCCTGCACCTGGCCTCGGCGATGCACAAATTGGGGGCCAAGAACCGGGTGCAGGCGGTGGTGCGCGCCACCCATTACCGCCTGCTCGAAGACTGACCGGCGGGAAAACCTAGCTGTTTTGCTAGTTACTTAAATTTCTGCCACGCATTATCGTGTCCCTGATCCTTTTTTCAGAGCAGGGTACGAAATGGAATTCATCGAAAAAATCCGCGAAGGGTATGCGGCGTTTGGCGCCTACCAAACCTGGTACCGCGTCACCGGTGACTTGTCGAGTGGCCGCACGCCCCTGGTGGTTATCCACGGCGGCCCCGGATGCACCCATGATTATGTTGACGCGTTCAAGGACGTCGCCGCCAGCGGTCACGCCGTGATCCACTACGACCAGTTGGGCAACGGCCGCTCCACCCATCTGCCCGACAAAGACCCGTCCTTCTGGACCGTGGGCCTGTTCCTCGAAGAACTCAACAACCTGCTGGACCACCTGCAGATCAGCGATAACTACGCGATCCTCGGCCAATCCTGGGGCGGCATGCTCGGCAGTGAACACGCGATCCTGCAGCCCAAGGGCCTGCGCGCCTTTATCCCCGCCAACTCGCCGACGTGCATGCGCACCTGGGTCAGCGAAGCCAACCGACTGCGCAAATTGTTGCCGGAAGGTGTGCATGAAACCCTGCTCAAACATGAAGCCGCCGGCACTTACCAGGACCCGGAATACCTCGCCGCCTCGCGGGTGTTCTATGACCAGCACGTGTGCCGAGTCATCCCGTGGCCGGAGGAAGTAGCGCGCACATTTGCCGCAGTCGATGCAGACCCGACGGTGTACCACGCCATGAGCGGCCCGACCGAGTTCCATGTGATTGGCAGCTTGAAAGACTGGAAGTCCACTGGCCGCCTGTCGGCGATCAACGTGCCGACGTTGGTGATCTCCGGCCGGCACGACGAGGCGACACCGCTGGTGGTCAAGCCGTTCCTGGATGAAATCGCTGATGTGCGCTGGGCACTGTTTGAAGACTCCAGCCACATGCCCCATGTGGAAGAACGCCAGGCGTGCATGGGGACTGTGGTGAAGTTTTTGGATGAGGTGTGTTCAGCGAAGTACAGGGTACTCAAGGCTGGCTGACCCCCAACGTAGGAGCCGGCTTGCCGGCTCCTACAGGGGTGGCGTTAGACTTCGGAGGTCTCAGGCTTGGTTGTTTTCCTCGGGACATCCGCCACCAATGGAATTTCTCTCCCCTCGGCATCAAACAACTTGCCGCCTTTGAAGTAATCCCCATCGCGCAGTTCCGACACATCACGGAAGCACAAGCTGCGCTCGGTCCCCGCCACAAACACCGACTGCTGGTCCGAATTACCGGCGGTGAAGTGGTTGAATGCCAGGTTCAGCAAGATCGCCATGATTGCCGACGAACTGATGCCCGAATGGAAAATGGTCGCGAACCAGGTCGGGAAGTGATCATAGAAGCTCGGTGCCGCAATCGGGATCATGCCAAAACCGATGGAAGTGGCCACGATGATCAGGTTCATGTTGTTGCGGTAATCCACCTTCGACAGCGTGCGAATGCCACTGGCCGCCACCGTACCAAACAGCACAATCCCGGCCCCGCCCAGTACGGAAGTCGGCACTGCCGCGATCACCCTGCCCATGAAAGGCAACAAGCCGAGAATCACCAGGAACAACCCACCGGTAGCCACCACGAAGCGGCTCTTTACTCCGGTAACCGCCACCAGGCCGACGTTTTGGGCAAAGGCGCTTTGGGTGAATGAACCGAAGATCGGCGCAAACATGCTCGACAGCATGTCGGCGCGCAGGCCGTTGCCCAGGCGTTTGGAGTCGACCTTGGTGTCGATGATTTCGCCTACGGCCAGGATGTCCGCCGAGGTCTCGACCAGGGTCACCATCACCACGATGCACATGGAGATGATCGCGGCAACGTGGAAGGTTGGCATGCCGAAATGGAATGGCGTGGGGAAACCGAACATCGGCCCCTGGGTCACGCCGGAGAAGTCGGCCATGCCGAGGAACACTGCAATCACCGTGCCGATGACCATCGCCAGCAAAATCGACAGTCGCGAAATAGTCGCGCTGCCGATCTTGCTCAGCAGCAACACCAGCACCAGGGTCAGCGCTGCCAGGCCAATGTTGGACATGCTGCCAAAATCCGCCGCGCGACTGTTGCCGCCCATGGCCCAGCGCGCCGCAACGGGCATCAGGGTCAGGCCGATGGTCGTGATCACAATGCCCGTCACCAGCGGCGGGAAAAACTTGGTGATCCGTGAAAACACCGGGGTTATCAGCAACCCGATAAACGACGCGGCCATCACCGCCCCGAGAATCGCCGGCACCCCGCCGGCGCCATCACTGCCGACAATCGCCACCATGGTTGCCACACCGGCAAACGACACGCCCTGCACCAGCGGCAACTGACAGCCAAAAAACGGCAGACCCAAGGTCTGTAACAGCGTGGCCAGGCCACCGGCAAACAGCGACGCCGCGATCAGCAGGCCGATATCCGCCGGGGACAAACCGGCCGCCTGGCCGACAATCAGGGGGACCGCAACAATGCCGCCATACATCGTGAGCACATGCTGCAGGCCGTAAGCCATGTTGGCGGCGACGCCGAGATTCTCATCTTCTGGCCGCTGCGGTGACGCCTTCGGGATAGTCATGGTGAGGGGTTCTCTGTTTTTGTTGTGCGGCCACTGTATGCAATGTTTGGACTGGATGTCCATAGAGTTGTATACAATCAATCGAACAAGTTACCCTCCATCGGCGTTACAAAAACAATCCGGCCGTGATGAGCCAGAACGCCAAAGGACCCAGAACAATGAAAAAGGCACTACAGGGCGCAACCGTCGCACTCACCCTGCTCGGCGGCGGGGAGGCCGTCGCGCTGGAATGGATGAATAACAGCGTAGGATTTCGCTACGGCCAGCAGTTCACCAATCCGAACAACCCCGACGAATTCAGCAAGCGCATCTACAGCTTCACCCACGCCAGCGGCTACCAGTACGGCAGCAATTTCCTCAACCTCGATGTGTTCCTGTCCGACAGCCGCGACCCACGCAAGGGCACCGATCATGGTGGGAGCGAGGTGTACGCGGTATATCGCCATCAGCTGTATGCATCGCGGGTATTCGATGTGCCTCTGGGCACCGGCCTGGTCAAGGATTACGCGCTGACCCTGGGGTTTGACGCCAACCGTAATAACAACTTCGCCTCAGCCAAGAAACGCGCACTGGTGATCGGGCCGACGTTGAAGTTCAACACCGTCGGCGTACTTGACCTGAGCCTGATGTACTACAAGGAAAGAAACCACACCGGCATCCCCGGAGCGAAGGAGTCGAACCACACGTTTGACGACACCTACATGCTCAACCTGACGTGGATGCGGCCCTTCGAAATCGCCAACCATGCGGCGAAATTCCAGGGTTTCATCAATTACGTCGGGGAAAAAGGCGAGGACTACCATGGCCGCGATACTGCGCCGGAAGCCCTGATGCGCACCGCGCTGATGGTGGCGGTGCGACCGGGCAAAAGCGTCAAGCCAAACCTCTACCTTGGGGTGGGTTACGAGTATTGGCATAACAAGTTCGGCGTAGATGGCGGCCGGGGTAGCCGCACATCGACGCCGACGGTGAATATGGAAATCACCTTCTGACTGAATAAACCCAATCAACCTGTGGGAGCTGGCTTGCCTGCGATGCGAGCGACTCGGTGCATCAGGTACACCGAGCCGATGCTATCGCAGGCAAGCCAGCTCCCACAGTTTTGACCGCGTTGCCACTTCAGATTCGAGCCAGTTCGGAGCTGTCGGCTTTCGGCCGCGCCAGCCAGTAACCCAACACCGCCAGTGGCGCGGTCGCCAGCATCACGATTACGGTGATCAGCAGCGGTTGCTCGATCATCGACGACACCAGCAGGCTGCTGAGGAAACACAGGCCCAGTTGCAGGGTGTTTTGCAATGCCGCCGCCTTGCCGGAATTTTCCGCAAACGGCATCAGCGCATTCGCCACGACGATGGGGTAACTGGCACCGTTGACCAGCGCCATCAGGCAGAACGGAATCAGCAAGGTGGTGAGGGTCGGCACCGTCAGCGTGGCAACCAGGTACAACGCCACCATGCTGATGCAATACGCCAGCAGCAACCAGGGCAACAAGGTCTTGCCCTGGAAGTGCTGCAACGCGCTACGGCAACTGTAGCCACCGACCAAAAACGCCAATGTCGGCAATAGGTAACTCAGGCCAATGTCATTTGGGCTGTAGCCCATGTCGCCCAGGATAAAGGGCGAAGCCGTCAGCCAGGCGAAGAAACTGGCCGAGCAAGCGGCGAAGATCATAACGTTGCCGGTAAACACGCGAGACGTCAGTAACTGCCCATAACCGAGGCGCGAACGCTCGCTCTTTTCTGACGGATGTTTCGCCACCGTGCGCAAAAACAACGTCGGTAGCAGCAATAGCAATGAGACGCCGAGCAATACACCGAAGATCGCCTGCCAACCAAAGTGATTCAGCACCATCGCGCCCAACAGCGGCGCCAACGCAGGCGACAACGACATCAGCGGCATGATGCTGGCGAACACACGATGAGCCTTATCTGCCGGGTAGCGATCGATCACCAGCGCCTGCCAACTGACGGCGGCGGAACACACGCCGATCGCCTGGATGAAGCGCAGCGCCAGCAATTGTGGCGCGGTCTCGACCCAGAACATCCCCGCACAGCCCAGTACAAACAGGCTCAGGCCGGCGAGCAGGACGGGCTTACGCCCCAGCCGGTCGGACAATGGCCCCCACAACAACTGCCCCACGGCAAATCCGGCGAGGAAAATACTCAAGCTGGCGCCTACCGCACCAGCGCCAATCTGCAACTGCTCGCCCATAGCGCCGAACGCCGGCAGATACATGTCCATGGCCAGGTAACCGAGCATGCTCAGCCCCGCCAAATACCAAGTGAAACCAAAAGAATTTTTCATTGAAGCCTTGTTGATCTTGCCATCAAACTATTTGCTGACTGGCGCCCATTATGAAGCTGACAGTTTCTCTGTGAAGCGATAATAATTGGACACTCTTATCAATAAATTTGAAGGCAGCCGCCATGTGGTCTGAATATTCCCTGGATGTGGTCGATGCCGTGGCGCGCCATGGTAGCTTCAGCGCCGCCGCTCAGGAACTGCATCGCGTGCCGTCGGCCGTCAGTTATACCGTGCGCCAGCTGGAAGAATGGTTGGCGGTGCCATTGTTCGTGCGACGCCACCGGGATGTGGAGCTGACGCCCGCTGGCCGTCTGTTTATCGACGAAGCCCGTGGCGTGATGAAAAAAATGCTCGGCACCCGACGCCTGTGTCAGCAGGTCGCCAATGGCTGGAGCGGCCAGTTGAAAGTAGCCGTGGATTCCATCGTCAAACCCCAGCGCTGCCGGCAGTTGGTGCTGGATTTCTATCGACAGTTTCCCGAAGTCGAGCTGCTGCTGGAGTACGAGGTGTACAACGGCGTGTGGGATGCCCTGGCAGATGAACGCACCGACATTGTGATCGGCGCCACCAGCGCAGTACCGGTGGCCAGTCACTTCACCTTCCGCGATATGGGTTTGCTGAACTGGCTGTGCGTGGTCAGCGCGCGACACCCGTTAGCCAGTGTCGAAGGGTTGTTGAGCGACGATCAACTGCGCCCCTTTGCCTCGCTGTGCATGACCGACACCTCGCGCAACCTGCCCAAGCGCGACACTTGGACATTGGATAACCAGCGACGCCTGGTGGTCCCCAATTGGGCTTCTGCCATCGACTGCCTGCGCGACGGCCTGTGCGTCGGCATGGCGCCAGCGCATCAGGTGTTGCCGTGGATCGAGCGCGGTGAATTGGTGGCACTGCAATTGAGCCGGCCGTTTCCGGCCAGCCCGTCGTGTGTGGCCTGGGCGCAGAACAAGCTGTCCCCGGCCATGGCGTGGTTGTTGGAATACCTGGGCGACACCGAAACGCTGAATCAGGAGTGGCTCAACGGCCCTACGCCAGCAACCGAGTAATAGCCCGCACGATCATCTCGACCTCCTTGGTATCCAGGGTCAGCGGCGGCAGCAGGCGAATGATCTTGCCCCGTGTCACGTTGATCAACAGCCCGTGCTCCTGGGCGGCGCGCTGCGCCAGGTCCCGATACGGGTTGGCCAGCTCGATACCGATCATCAACCCCTGGCCACGAACCGCCAGGACCTGCGGATGCTCACTCAACTCCACGCGTAACCGCGCCAGCAAGCGCTCGCCCTGTTGCACGGCGTTCTGCAGCAAACCTTGTTCTTCGATGATGTCCAGCACAGTGCACCCCACACGACACGCCAGCGGGTTGCCACCGAAGGTACTGCCGTGACTGCCCGGCGTGAACAGTTGGGCCACGGCAGACCGTGCCACACAGGCGCCGATCGGCACGCCATTGCCCAGGCCTTTGGCCAGGGTCATCACGTCCGGGACGATGCCCTCATGCTGGAAGGCGAACCAGGTGCCGGTGCGGCCGATGCCGGTCTGGATCTCGTCCAGCATCATCAGCCAGCCATGGCGGGTGCAGTGATCGCGCAAGGCTAACAGATAGCCCGGCGGCGCCAGCAATACGCCACTTTCTCCCTGGATGGGCTCCAGCAGCACTGCTGCGATACGCGGGCCAAATGCCTTGGTGATCGCTTCCAGCGCCGCCAGATCACCAAAGCGCACCTTGAGAAAATCCCCCGGCAGCCGCTGGAAGCCCAGGCGCACCGAGGGCCCATCGCTCGCGGCCATGGTGCCGAGGGTACGGCCATGAAAGGCGTTCTCCATCACCACCACCAACGGCTCTTCGATGCCCTTCTTCCAGCCATGCAGGCGCGCCAGCTTGAGCGCTGTTTCGTTGGCTTCGGCGCCGGAATTGTTGAAGAAGGCGCGGTCCAGACCCGACAGCTGAGTGAGGCGCTGGGCCAACCGTTGTTGCCAGTCGATGCTGTAGAGGTTGGAGGTGTGCAACAGCAAGCCCGCCTGTTCGCTGATCGCCGCCACCAGCCTGGGGTGCGAGTGTCCGACATTGGTTACCGCCACACCGGCGACCGCATCCAGGTATTCACGCCCCTGCTGGTCCCACAGGCGCGTGCCCAGGCCGCGGGTGAAGCTCAGGGCCATGGATTGGTAAGTGGTCATCAGACAGGCGGCGGTCATGGTGCGGTCTCCAGTGCATCGTAGTGATGGCTGCAGTATCGTTAGCCACCTGAGCTGGATAAACTGCGCATTCCTGCAATGACTTTAAATCAGGACTTGATAATGGATCTGTTCCAGGCAATGTCGGTGTACGTGAAGGTGGTCGAGACCGGCAGCATGACCGCCGCGGCCCATGCCTGCGGGATGTCCACCACAATGGTTGGCAATCACCTGCGCGCCTTGGAGCAACGATTGGGCGTCAGCCTGCTCAAGCGCACCACGCGCAAGCAAAGCCTCACGGAATTTGGCGGGCAGTATTACCAGCGCTGCCTGGAAGTGCTGGGGCTGGTCGCCGACTCCGAGCAGCTTGCCGAGCAAGCCCATAGCGACATCCCCAAAGGCACCCTGCGTATCACTGCGCCCCCAGTGTTCGGCACCGAACGCCTTACACCGGCCTTGAGCGAATTTTCCCGGCGCTACCCGCAGATCAACCTGTATGTGGTGCTAAGCAATGAGCGGATGGACTTGGTCGACAGCGGCTTCGACGTGGCAATCCGTCTTGGCGAACTGGAAACCTCCAGCCTGATCGCCAGGCCCATGCAGGACTACACGCTCACCCTCTGCGCGTCGCCAGCCTACCTGGCGCGACGCGGCACGCCTTCGAGCCCAGAAGAACTGCAGCAGCACGACTGCCTGGCGTTCGCCTACCCGGCGAATGACAATTGGCGCGATACCGAAAAACTGTGGCGCATGACCGGTGATGGAGGCGAGCTGGAGGTTCCGGTGTCCGGCTCATTGACCATCAACAGCTCGCAAGGCCTGCGTCAAGCGGCCGTAAACGGCATGGGCATCATCATGCTGGCCGATGCCTTGGTACAACCGGATCTGGAGAGCGGCAAACTGGTGGCCTTGCTCACCACCTATCGACTGCCCAGCCGCCCCATGCACCTGCTCTACGGCCAAGACCGTTATCGGCTGCCCAAACTGCGCGCCTTCGTGGATTTCGCGATGGAAAAATGGGCGCGCTAGAAGCCCACACCCAACGCTCTCAATTGCGCGGCAGTGCGCTCGGCAGACACATGGTGGATCCCCTGCCAGCCAAGGGCGATGGCCGCTTCGATATTGCCGGCAACATCATCGATAAATACCACTTCAGCGGGCTGGATGTCCGGCAGGTGGGCGCGTACCTGACTGAGACTGGCGTGGTAGATCGCTGCGTCAGGCTTGATCAGTTTCAGCTCGC
Source organism: Pseudomonas sp. MYb541 (assembly GCF_037479595.1). Lineage (NCBI taxonomy): Bacteria > Pseudomonadati > Pseudomonadota > Gammaproteobacteria > Pseudomonadales > Pseudomonadaceae > Pseudomonas > Pseudomonas sp. MYb541. The sequence goes on from NZ_JBBGYS010000011.1 coordinate 85,570, forward strand.
CGGACACCACGATGTCGCGAAAACATTGGAGGAAGGGGTAGTTGGCTCGCGCGTGAGGGAAGGTCTCAGCGGACCAGTTGGTGAGCCCGAACAACGGCATATCGACTTGGTGCAACGCCTCAAGGATCGCCACGCCTTCCGCCAAAGGGCCACGCAGCATCTCGTGCCAGCGGTCGTAATAAGCCTGGATCAGAGGTTCATGATGTGGGTACTGCTCGATCAGGCGGTGGGTGCCTTCGGCCAGGGAACGACCGGCATCCTGTTCGGTGTTCCAGGCCTGAGTGCAGATGTTATCGAGAAACCACTGCCGCTCGAGATCATCGGCAATCAGCTTGCGGTAAAGGTGCTGCGGGCTCCAGTCGAACAGGACACCGCCGAAATCAAAAACCACTGCACGAATTGTCATACGCACCTCCTTTAAAATTGCTCGATAGTTTCCATAACGATAACGCTTAGGTGCGAGTAAACACGCGTAGGACCGCTCTGATAATTTCACGGTTCGCGCACAACAGACACCACGCCTGTGCCACCTTTACGGACCTGAACGTTCTTTCTCCCCTTCAGTTTCATACAACCCGTCACACTTTTCCCGCCCTACAGAAGAAAGGCTGCTTTAGTGTTTCCCGTGCAGTCCAAGGAATGCCTAGGTATGGAAGGGATGATCCAACGTGCTTATGAAACACGATTTGGAGAACGTCAATGCAAGGCATCATCAACCCTGCTATTTCACCATCAGCGTTCAGCTTGAACACACTACTGAGCACTCATTCCAGCCAGTCAACTAACGCCAATCAAAACACGATAGACCCGATAAGCGTCGCCTTTGAACGCATCAGGGAGAAGACGGGCATGGTGCCCAGCCACCTTGTTCCCCTGCAAAACATCGCAGCGGCGACCAACACTATTATTGGCGTGCGCCCGGTAGAAACCGTCGCAACCGGGTTGATAGAAGCCGGCCACCCCACCAAGGATTTTCATATCAAGGGGAAAAGTGCCAACTGGGGGCCACAGGCTGGCCTGATCTGTACAGACCAGGCATTTAGCAAGCTTGAAAAGTTCAAGGAAGATGCCCCCGGAAAACTCACCCGCGCCAATGAGCAAATTCAAGAATGCATCCGCGATGGGCACGCTGTTGCAGTCCCCTTGGAAATTTCGGGCAACCGTCTCGGCGAATTGATGAAACTCGGGCAGATTACTCAGTTGGCAACAAACGCGTACGACGGCACACGACACTTCGGTGCTCGAGGGCCAAGCCAGCAGCTGTATGCATTCGAAGGCAAACGCACATCGGCTTCAGAAGACAGCTACCTCATTTTCCATCAAGGAAAATCCATTGAGGTTCTGGCGAAACATGAAGGAGGCAAGGCATTGACCGCCGATTATGACCTGCACATGGTCGCGCCCCACCTCAGCGATTTTGGCCCCCAGGACAGAATTCCAATACCCGATGTAGCGCACAGTGTTTTCAAGCAAAGAATAGATCGCTACAGGCAGCATCAACCAGACCCTGGATCTTCGCAGGTGCCTGAAACGTTACGCGCAGACTACGAAAGCGCCGCACATTTCTATCAAAAAGAAGACCCCGACCTGGGCAACGTCACGCCACGGATAAAGCAAATGATTGAGCTGATCAATCAGCGACTGGTCGGCAACGGAGAGCGGGTTGTGCACCACAATGCAGACTCCGGCAGCCCGGCAACTGAAGTCGCCGCCAACTACCCGGCAACATTCTTCTTACCGACCAAACTTGGGCGATTCGACGAAATCAGCATCATCAACAACAGCAAGGAAATGGCGGAACTGATAACAACAGCCAAAGACAGCGGCTATCACGTTCCTGTGAATCCGCTTTGGGAGAGAGAAGTGGTGGGTATCAAGCGCTCTGGTTTCACCCATGCGCAGGGGCGGCTGGCGTCAGTCTTTCGCCAAGGTTGAAGACCTAGGGCGCAAACAAAACAGCAGCCTCATAATCGAGGCTGCTGCCCACCTCAGCCGTTATGCCGAGATGAGACCGTTGATCTTCACGGTCGGATTCACGTCAGCCTCGTAGTCCACGCCATCGATCTCAAAACCGAACAAACGCAGGAATTCCGCCTTGTAGCCGGCAAAATCGCTGATCTCGTTGACGTTGTCGTCGGTGACCTGGTTCCACAATGCTGCCACGGCGTCTTGGACCTTTGGCTCCAGCTCGGCCAGGTCGGCACGCAGGCGGCCGTCGGCGTCGAGTTTCGGCTGGCTGCCGTACAGGCTGTCCTTGAAGAGACCGTAGACCTGCTCGATGCAACCTTCGTGGGTGCCCTGCTCTTTCATCACTTTGAACAGCAGCGACAGGTACAGCGGCATGATCGGGATGGCCGAGCTGGCCTGGGTGACCACAGCCTTGAGCACCGACACACGGGCGTCGCCCTTGAGTGCCGCGAGGTTGTCGCGCAGGGTCAGGACTTTCTTGTCCAGATCCTTCTTGGCTTCGCCGATGGAGCCGTTCCAGTAGATATCCTGGGTCAGCTTCTCGCCAAGGTAGGTGAACGCCGTGGTCTTGGCGCCTTCGGCCAGCACGTCGGCGTCACGCAGGGCGTCGATCCACAGCTGCCAGTCTTCGCCGCCCATCACTTTGACGGTGCCGTCGATTTCTTCCTGGGTCGCAGGCTCCAGCGTGGTGTCGACCACAACACCCTTGTCGGTATTGATACCGCGCAGGGTCACGGCCTTGCCGATCGGCTTGAGGGTGGAGTTGTGCACCACGCCTTGTGGGTCGGTACGGCGTGGCGCGGCCAGGCTGTAGACGACCAGGTCGATCTTGCCCAGGTCTTTCTTGATGGTTTCGATGGTCAGGCGCTTGATCTCATCGGAGAACGCGTCGCCGTTGATGCTCTTGGCGTACAGGCCTTTCTCGACGGCAAACTTCTCGAACGCGGCGCTGTTGTACCAGCCGGCGGAGCTCAGCTTGCCTTCTTCGCCTTCTTTCTCAAAAAACACGCCCAGGGTGTCGGCGCCGCAGCCAAAGGCAGCACTGATGCGCGCGGCCAGGCCGTAGCCGGTGGAAGCACCGAGGACCAGCACCTTTTTCGGGCCGCCTTCGATGACGCCGTGTTGAGTCACGTAGTCGATCTGCTCTTTGACGTTCGCTTCACAGCCAACAGGGTGAGCGGTCACACAGATGAAGCCACGAACCCGCGGTTTGATGATCATAAAATTTCTGCCTCTTCCAAGGTGCCGAAGGCCAATGGTGGCCATTCAACTTCAATCGTACCGGTCTATGACGTCCAAAAAACCGAAGCGTCACGATAGTCGCAAATCTTCTGTTTACAAAATCCAATCCACTCAGCGCTACAAGGGTTAAAAACTGTGTAAAGCCTTCACAATTTCGCAATATTTAAAACGCCTATCCAGCGCCGAACGCCTTATCATGACGTAGTTGTTTCAACATGTTTCAAAACCCCTACCACTCGCAGCCAGGGATCCGGACCTGTCGAATGGCGTCCTGCTGGAGCTGAGTTACATGAATAAGCCTGCTTTGCGTAAAAAAGCGGTATCGGTCGCCTGGGTATTCGGCGTGCTGCTGGTTATGGATATTTTCCCCGAAACCACCTTGGTATTTCTCGGACTGGTCGTGATCTGCGGCATTTACGACTTCCTGCGTAATGGTCTGTATGACGCGCCCACCGCCAAGAAGTACTTTATTGGCAGTGGCCGCAACACCTGGCTGCTGGCACCGTTCAACACCCTGTTCGACCTGTTGAGTTCGCGTAACCGACACGTTTACAGGATGAACGACCTGCCGCCTGCCTGGCGTGCAGACCTGCAACAGGTGCTCGATGACGCCATGGCCCACAAGGACGAAATTATCGGTTACCTGGACGCACGCATGGCCGAGAAGAAGCGCGGCATGTTGTTTTTCCAGTGGTATGGCCAACCCATCGAGACCACGCTCGACATCCCGCAGCTGCGCAAAAAACTACCGTTCGTGAAGACCATCGGTGTGTCGGTATTCAATGAAAACCGCTCCACCTCCTTTCACTTCGGCCCCCTGCGCATGATGTTCCGCGTGCTCTACAACATGGCTCCGGCGCCCCATCATGAGGGCGTCTACATCCAGGTGGGCAAGCACAAGCACTACTGGCATGACGACCCGCTGTTTATTTTCGATGACACGCTGATGCACGCGTCTTTCAACAAAAATGATGCCAAGCGTTACTGCCTGTTTATCGATATCGTGCGGCCGACCCCGGTGCCCCTGGTTCTCAACGCCGTGATCGCTGGGTTTGCCAGTCTGGCCTTTACCCTGCGTCGGGTTTTCTACAAAAACTGGAAGCTGATTCAGTGAGTTCTGCGGCATGATGGTGCTGGACGGTGTTTGCGCTCGGCCCTGCGCCTGAGGTAAATATCCGTCTCGTGCGACCGAATTCGGCGCCCATCATTCTCAAGCCATCGCAGCCCATCGCGGGTGCGGTGGCTGCGCTTTCAAGGAATCAGAATGCCCCAACGTCAAGTCATCAATGCCTCCGTCAGCCCCAAGGGCAGCCTCGAAACCCTGTCCCAGCGTGAAGTACAGCAACTGAGCGAAGCCGGTACCGGCAGCATCTACACCCTGTTCCGCCAGTGCGCCCTGGCGATCCTCAACACCGGCGCGCATATCGACAACGCCAAGACCATCCTCGACGCCTACAAAGACTTTGAAGTGCGCATCCATCAGCAAGACCGCGGTGTGCGCCTGGAACTGCTGAACGCACCCGCCGATGCCTTCGTCGATGGCGAGATGATCGCCAGCACCCGTGAAATGCTGTTCAGCGCCCTGCGCGACATCGTCTACACCGAAAACGAGTTGGACAGCCAGCGCATCGACCTGAGCAACTCCCAGGGCATCACCGACTACGTGTTCCACCTGCTGCGCAACGCCCGTACGCTGCGCCCGGGTGTCGAGCCGAAGATCGTGGTGTGCTGGGGCGGGCACTCGATCAATACCGAAGAATACAAATACACCAAGAAGGTCGGCCATGAACTGGGGCTGCGCAGCCTCGACGTGTGCACGGGCTGCGGCCCTGGCGTAATGAAAGGGCCTATGAAAGGCGCGACCATTTCCCACGCCAAGCAACGCATTACCGGCGGGCGCTACTTGGGCCTGACCGAGCCGGGCATCATCGCTGCCGAAGCGCCGAACCCGATCGTCAATGAGCTGGTGATCCTGCCGGACATCGAAAAACGCCTGGAAGCCTTCGTGCGTGTAGGCCATGGCATCATCATTTTCCCAGGCGGCGCCGGCACGGCCGAAGAGTTCCTGTACCTGCTGGGCATCCTGATGCACCCGGACAACCGCGACCTGCCGTTCCCAGTCATCCTCACCGGGCCGAAACACGCAGCGCCGTACCTGCAGCAGTTGCACGCATTCGTCGGCGCCACCCTAGGCGAAGCGGCGCAGGCGCACTACCAGATCATCATCGACGACCCCGCCGAAGTGGCGCGCCAGATGACCGCCGGCCTCAAGGCGGTGAAGCAGTTCCGTCGCGAGCGCAACGACGCCTTCCACTTCAACTGGCTGCTGAAGATCGACGAAGGCTTCCAGCGCCCGTTCGACCCGACTCACGAGAACATGGCCAGCCTGCAACTGAGCCACGCACTGCCGCCCCACGAACTCGCCGCCAACTTGCGCCGTGCGTTCTCCGGGATCGTGGCGGGTAACGTGAAGGACAAAGGCATCCGCCTGATCGAGCAGAACGGCCCGTACGAAATCCACGGCGATCCGGCCATCATGAAGCCGCTGGACGAGCTGCTACAGGCGTTTGTCGCCCAGCACCGCATGAAATTGCCAGGCGGAGCGGCGTATGTGCCGTGCTATCGCGTGGTGCAATAAGTCAGCGCTGCACCGCCACACATTTGATTTCCACCAGCAGGCCGGGGTGCGCCAGTTCGGATACCCCAATGGTGGTCCAGGCGCAATGCCCGCGTGGGAACAGGCGGTTTTTCACGTCACGGAAAACCGCCATGTGCTGGCTCATGTTGACGTGGTAGGTGGTCATGTCCACCACGTCGTCGAAGGTGCAGCCACCCTCCTCTAGGACCTGCCTCAGGTTCTCCCAGGCCGCGATGAATTGCGCCTCTGGGTCTTCGATCACCGCCAATTCCGCCGTACGCCCGACCTGCCCTGCGCAGTACAACGTCTTGCCGACCTTGACGGCGGGAACGTAGCCGGCGCGTTCAACGATGGGCTGCATGGCGGGGGGGATGATGAGGTGGCGGTCGGTCATATGCTGTATCTCTTTGCGGGCGTTTTCGGACGTGCCCGAGGCATAACTCGGGCTATCTTTTTACCTGTTCCGATCAACTCACACCAGAAGAGCAACCTATGGACCAACGGATCTTGTCCTCCATAATTCCTTACCCTAAGGTAAGGAGCATCACGATGGAGATCTTCACTATGGCCACCGCCACGCTTACTTCAAAAGGGCAAATCACCATTCCCGTCCAGGTCAGAACCGCCCTGGGCCTGGAGACAGGCGATCGCGTTGAATTTGTCGAAATGGAAGACGGTAAATTTTCCATGATTGTCGCCAGCAAAACCGTACACGACCTCAAGGGCCTGATCCGAAAACCTGCCAAGGCCGTCTCGCTGGATGAGATGAACCGTGCCATCGCGGCACAAGGGGCGAAAGCGGGATGATTGGGCTGGATACCAATGTGCTGGTGCGCTATGTCACCCAGGATGATCCCGTCCAATCGCCCAAGGCATCTGAGTTGATTGAGTCGCTCACCGCCTTTGCACCGGGCTTTGTCAGCCTGGTTTCCGTGGTGGAGTTGGTATGGGTTCTGCAAAGTTGTTATCAGTCTGCCAAGCGTGATGTGGTGACCGTTCTCGAAACGCTGCTACGCACCCGAGAACTGACCATCGAGCACGCTGAGATCATCTGGCAGGCACTGCGACGATTCACCGCCAGCAAGGCCGATTTCGCGGACTGCTTGATAGAACGCTGTGGCCATGCTGCAGGCTGCCAATACACGGCCACTTTTGATCTGAACGCTGCCAAGACGGTAGGCATGCAACGTCTGGTCTGAGGCTTGCCGTTGCGACGTCCTTCAGGCTTTGGTAAAAATCGCGCTCAACCTTCATCAAGAGAACGATCAACGTGCGCATGCTCCTTCTCGCGACCTTGGCGATGGCCTCCGGCATGGCCATCGCCGACACAGTCACCTGGCCCGACCTGCCAAAAACCTGCTTCGTCAGTGGTCGTTCCGCCACCAGCATGGACGTCGACGCGGGCTGCGCGGCGTTCCTGATCAACGTGAAAGGCCAGGCCGCGGGCACGCCGATCAAGCTGGATATTCCGCAATACGCGCTGCACATCGACGAAGCCACCGGCAAGGAAACCCCGGTTATCCTCATCCAGGCGGAGGAGAACGGCGAGGTCAAGGCCGTGGGCTACCGGGAACTGGGCACCGACCAACTCGGTGCCGCATTGTTGCGAGAGGTTCGGCTGCTGGGTACCCACAAGCCGATCTAACGCTACTTGCCAATGAAACCTGGGCTCAGCGAACCCAGCCACCACCTTGCCAGTGATACCCGTCATTACGCTGCACCCAATGCGGATGCACGTAGCGATAGCCTTCGCGTACCGGCTCCCAGTGACCATGTACAGCCACATATCGCCCGCCGTCCCAGCGCCAATAACCACGCGACCATATATAGCCGTAGCGTACGGGTGGCTCGACTTCGATCACTTGCACCGGCGGCGGTTGCGGCGCGATGACTTCCACATACTCATGTTGCACCGGCCTGCGCTCATGCACGATGCGCTCTTGAACACACCCGGATGCCGCGACGACCATGGCCGCCAATGCCCCATAACGTAGCCACATAGAAAAACCCTCGGACGCTGACGCCCAGTACCTGCACCGCTAGAAAATGCCCCCTTGTTGCAGCCTCGCTCCTGCTTGGCTCTGGAGTATTTTTAACAGGTGGCGTCTGTCAGGTTGCTGAACCTGAGGGCGTTGCGCTCATGAGGTAGACGAAAGGCTCGTCGGGTACTTGAATGCTCAAACCGGACCGAAACGCGCCAGCACTGCCTCGACAAATCGCCGCAACTTGGCGGTGCGCTGCCGATTTGCGGTGTAGACCAGATGCATTGGCCGGCTCGGTGCATCAAAGTCCGGCAGCACCTGCACCAACTCACCGCGGGCCATTGCCGTACGCAAAAAATCCTGGGGGCCGAGAACCATGCCAAAACCGTCCAGCGCCGCCGACATCAATGCCCGGCTTTCGTTGATCTGCAGACGACTGGTCACCTGTACGCTGTACAGCGTCGAGCCTTGATGAAATATCCACTCGCGGTCCGCCGGGCGTGACCAGAAGGCATAGCCCAGGCATTCGTGACGTTCCAGGTCTGCCGGCACCTGCGGCGTACCCCGCGCAGCCAGGTACGCAGGCGAAGCACAGACCACCAGGCGATAAGGCGCCAGTGGCCGGGCTGTCAGGCCGGTGGTCGCCAATGGACCGATCCGGAAGGCTGCTTCATAGCCCTCTTCCACCAGGTCGACGAAGCGATCCGTCAGGTGCAGGTCGATTTCCACGTCCGGGTTATCGCGCAGGAATGCAGTAATCAGTGGCATCAGGCTGTAGGAACCGAAGGTCACAGGCGCGGTGATCTTCAGCTTGCCACGCGGTGTGTCATTCATGATTTGCGCCAGCGAGTCCGCAGCTTCGGCCTCCGTAAGGATATGTTTGCAACGTTCGTAGTACGCGCTCCCCAACTCCGTGAGGCTCTGCCTGCGCGTGGTGCGATTGAGTAACCGCGCACCGAGGCGCTGCTCCAGCGCGGCAACGTGTTTGGCCACCATTTGCGCCGACATGTGCAAACGCTCGGCGGCGCGAGCGTAGGAGCCCAACTCGGCGGCGATCACAAAGGCATTCATGCTCGATAGACGGTCCATCATTCCCTACTCCCAGTAACAACACCCACGCCATAGTGCTTATTTATCGCCATTTGGTTGCCAATCATCATAGCGGCTTCCCCCTTTATCAGGAGCAAGACCATGAAGATTGGCGTGATTGGAGCCGGTTTTATCGGGCGCGCCGTGGCACAGCGGGCACTGGCGGCCGGGCATGAAGTGATGTTGAGCAACTCTCGCGGCCCGCAGACCATGAGCAGCGTGGTAAGTGGCATACGCGGCGTCAAAGTGGGCAGCGCAGAAGATGCCGCACAGTTTGGTGACGTGGTGCTGGTGGCGATTCCGTTTGAACACTACCGAAAAGTCCCGGCGCAGTGGCTGGCAGGCAAGACCTTGCTCGACGCCAACAACTACTACCCGGAGCGCGATGGTCATTTCCCCGCGCTGGATCGATTTGAAACCACCACCAGCCGACTGCTCGCCGAACACTTCACCCACTCAAAGGTGATCAAAGTGTTCAACGCGATTTTCGCCGCGGACATTACCGATCATGCTCGCCCCCACGGCGCACCTGACCGTCGCGCATTGCCGGTGGCCGGCGACGACGCTGTCGCCAAAGCGCAGGTGATCACCCTGCTCGACGAGCTGGGCTTTGACGCCGTCGATGCCGGCAGCCTGGATGAAAGCTGGCGGTTCGAGCGGGCCAAGCCCGCGTATTGCGTGCCGCTGGACCAGCCCGGGCTGAAGGCGGCCCTGGCCGCGGCCGAGCGTACGGTCGAACTGCCGCCGGTCGACCGCGAGCACACCCGCGCTTAAACACCGTCCCACAAAAAAGCCCGCTGACCGTTACCGGTTCAGCGGGCTTTGTGCATCAGCCTGGCTTACAGCGCCAGATCAGACGCCGGCTTGCTCGGCTCAGCCGAGGGCTTGGCAGCCTCGGTGGCCTTGGGTGCAGCCATTTGCGGAATCACAGGCGGCGTAGGCAGTTGCAGGACTTCGGCGGTGTAGGCCCATTCCTTCGCAACTGCTTCAGGGCTGTCGTTCAGCTTGGTGCCGTAGCTCGGTACGATCTGGTGCAGTTTGGTCTGCCACTCAGGGGTCGCGACCTTGTCCTTGAAGACTTTCTGCAGCACGGTCAGCATGATCGGAGCCGCGGTGGACGCGCCCGGCGATGCACCCAACAGGCCCGCGATGGTGTTGTCGGCGGAGCTGACCACTTCAGTGCCGAGTTTCAGGACACCGCCCTGCTCCTCGTCACGCTTGATGATCTGCACGCGCTGACCGGCTTGCCACAGGCGCCAGTCGGATTGCTTGGCGTTCGGGAAGTACTCTTGCAGCGCCTTGAAGCGGTCGTCGTCCGACAGCATCAGTTGGCCGGCAAGGTACTCGACCAGTGGGTATTCACGAATACCGACTTTGGTCATTGGCCAGATGTTGTGGGTGGTGGTGCTGGTCAGCAGGTCCAGGTACGAGCCTTCTTTCAGGAACTTGGTCGAGAAGGTCGCGAATGGGCCAAACAGGATCACGCGCTTACCATCCAGCACGCGGGTGTCCAGGTGCGGAACCGACATCGGTGGCGCGCCAACCGAAGCCTTGCCGTAGGCCTTGGCCAGGTGTTGCTCGGCAACGGTTGGGTTATCGGTCACCAGGAACGAACCACCTACCGGGAAGCCAGCGTATTCCTTGGCTTCAGGAATGCCCGACTTCTGCAGCAGGTGCAGTGCACCGCCGCCGGCGCCGATGAACACGAACTTGGCGTCGGTTTCGGTCTTGGTGCCGTCTTTCAGGTTTTTGTAGCTCACACGCCACGAACCGTCGGCGTTCTTGGTGATGTCCTGCACTTCGCTCGACAGTTTCAGGTCGAACTTAGGCGTGGTCTGCAGGTGAGCGACGAACTGGCGGGTGATCTCGCCGAAGTTCATGTCGGTCCCCAGCGGGCTCCAGGTGGCCGCGATTTTCTGGTTCGGGTCACGCCCTTCCATCATCAGCGGAACCCACTTGGCGATCTGCGCCGGGTCTTCGGAGTACTGCATGCCAGCGAACAGCGGGCTGGCCTTCAGGGCTTCGTAGCGTTTTTTCAGGAACTTGATGTTGTCATCGCCCCACACGAAGCTCATGTGCGGTGTGGTGTTGATGAACGAACGCGGGTCCTTCAGCACACCCTGGCGGACCTGCCAGGACCAGAATTGACGGGAAATCTGGAACGCTTCGTTGATCTCGACCGCTTTCGGGATCTCAACGTTGCCGTTCTTGTCTTCCGGGGTGTAGTTCAGCTCGGCCAGGGCCGAGTGACCAGTACCGGCGTTGTTCCAGCCGTTGGAGCTTTCTTCGGCCACGCCATCGAGGCGCTCGACCATCTCCATCGACCAGCCCGGCTCCAGCTCATTGAGCCAGACACCCAGGGTCGCACTCATGATGCCGCCGCCAATCAGCAGCACATCGACTTTCTTTGCCTCTTCCGCGTGAACGGAGCTGATCCCCAGCGACAAAGCCAGCCCCAGCAGGGCAGTGTTTACTTTTTTAAACATCAGTAGCACCTATGATAAAACGCCATCCGCCCTACCGTCCCTGATCATGGGCAACCCTCCATCACGCTGCGCCAGGCAACGCACCGCGGGGTTTGCACATTCACTCGGGGACCGCAGGGTGGGCACACAAGGCCGACGTATCGACCTCACTTTTATGTCCCTTCTGCGCTGACTTCTTATCATTATTGGCTTCAGCTACCTGGGCGACAGCCAATCGCTGGGACGTATACGGATGTACGCACCAGAGAGAGACTAGACCAAGACGGCGCGCAGAATATCACGGCAAACAGCGTTTATGCGCCGTTTGGCCAATTGACAGCTCTAAATCGCGGCTTTTAACACGTCGATGTCAAGCCTGGCAGGCGCGACGTGGGGTCACAGGCCAGGAACTCTCACGCAAAAGGCTGTTCTAGACACCTTTGTCGCTGCTTGCGTAGCATCGGCGGCTCTCCTTCGTGCAATCCATCCCAATAGAGTTACCCATGACTATCCAGCAAACACCCGGGCACGTGCTGCCTGCGCGCAGCGCCGCCAAAATGGAAGCGGCCATGGCCGTGGGCGCCTTCGCGATCGGTACTGGCGAATTTGCCATCATGGGGCTGATGCCCGACATCGCGCAGAACCTGAACCTCAGTGAGCCTCAGGTCGGCCACGCCATCAGCGCCTACGCCCTGGGCGTGATGGTGGGCGCGCCACTGCTGGCCATTCTTGGCGCCAAGCTGCTACGCAAACACATGTTGTTGCTGCTGATGGGCCTGTACGCCTTGGGCAACCTGGCCACCGCCTTCACCCCGACCTTCGGCTCACTGGTGGCCTTCCGCTTCATCAGCGGCCTGCCCCACGGCGCCTACTTCGGCATCGCCGCAGTCGTGGCCTCCAGCATGGTGCCCAACGACAAACGCGCAGGCGCCGTAGCCCGCGTGATGATGGGCCTGACCCTGGCCATGCTGCTCGGCAACCCCATCGCCACCTTCCTCGGCCAACACCTGGGCTGGCGCTCGGCGTTTGCACTGGTCAGCGTGATTGCCTTGTGCACCATTGCCCTAGTCTGGCAGTTCGTGCCGGATCGCCACGACGAACCGCGCAGCGACCCGCGCAAGGAATTGCGTGCGTTCACCAAACCGCAGGTGTGGATGGCGCTGTCCATCGGCGCCATTGGGTTTGCCGGGATGTTCTGCGTGTTCAGCTATTTGGCGCCGACCATGCTGGAAGTGACCAAAGTGTCGCCACAGTGGATTCCGTTTGGTCTGGCGGCGTTCGGTGTCGGCGGGATTATCGGCAACATTGCGGGCGGCAAGTTGTTCGACCGCCTGAAATTTCGGGCGGTGGGCTGGATTATGGTGTGGTCGATGGCCGTGCTGATCTTCTTCACCTTCGCTGCCAGCTCACTGTGGAGCGTGCTGCTGGGCATTGGCCTGGTCGGCACCATGATTGCCATGGCTGCGCCGCTGCAAATCCGCCTGATGGATATTGCCCATGAAGCGCCGAGTTTGGCGGCGGCCTCCAACCATGCGGCGTTTAACCTGGCAAATGCGCTGGGCCCGTGGTTGGGTGGGATGGCGATTACGGCGGGGTATGGGTGGACGAGCACCGGCTACATTGGCGCCGCTACCGCGTTGGTCGGCCTGGGCATCTACCTCATCGCCCGGCGGATGAAGGGCGGCCACTGACATTTCCCGCCCCAACTTAAGTTCCAATGTGGGAGGGGGCTTGCCCCCGATGGCGGCGGGCCAGTCAACACACCTCTGACGGCCCCACCACCCCATCAATCATCATGCAACAACCCCGACCCATACTCCCCATAACTACTTCCCAGCCCACTGCCGCCAAAATTCATCTTGGCGGTTTTGCTGGGGGTATGGTCACCAAACGCCTGGCATCCGCCTGAAAAACAAGGGTCGCTGCTCACGCCGGAAGAACCCGACGAACAGGCACTCAACAGCAACGTGCCAGCAATCATCACGACTTTAACGAGGTTCGAGATCATGTTTTCAGTTCCCTGTGGACGGGAGGCGTGGAGGTCCTCTCTTGGAGAGGATCGTAGGCCTCAAAAGCGCCGGGAATGATGAAACTTTGCGGCGTGACAGGATGGGTTCAGGTTGCCGCCTTGGGGTAAGGCGGCGGGGTTGGGTGTCAGGCGGCAGGTGCGACGTGTTCCTGGGCTCGGTTGACGAGTAAAGCGCTCAGGTCGATGAGTTGTTGGATGCCAAGGACGATGGCGCGATGCGGGTCTTCGAGATCAAAAGCCAGGGTGGCGGCCATTTGGTTCGCGGATGCGAGGTTTTCGGCGGCGTTGGCCAGGAGGATTTCGGTGTCGATGTTGGGGCTGACGGAGAACAGGTTACTGCTTGGCTTTTCGTTGGTGGTAGCGGCGTCAGGTTGGGGCAGGTAGTGATGAATAGCGCGTTGGGCGGCAGCTTGAAACCGGGTATCGACAGGTGCAGCGTTTGAAGCGTCTGGCGGGTTAGGTGTGACTTTGTACATGGCGAAGCTCCTTTAGCGTTTCAGGAACTGCCTATCTCACTTCCACATGAGGGTGGCAGCTGTACGCAGGTGTGGAAGACCAGGGCTAAAGGACCCGGCGCACCGAAGTGCCCCGCGCACAGCCGCCATAAGCAATCATACAGACGAAAAAAAACGCCGGTAGGTGTTTATGGGCGATTGAGCGCCTTCAGCTTGGCGGACTTCCACATCCGGCCGCTGCGTTGGCAGCGGTTTGAGGAGGTTAGCTATGGGAGGTCTGAGGGGCAAGCTGAGAAAAGCGTGGGAAATATCCCAGAGATTTTCGTAATCTGGCCTTAATGTACCGAAGGTAGGCACAGACGTAACCTAAGTGAAATCATGATTGCCTATTTTGATCTATTAACTGGTCATCTATCCAAAGCATTCCTGACGGAGGCTTCAAGTCCGTGCTAAATTCGAAAAATATCACTGACAAGGAAGATTCGATGAAAGGGAATATTCTTGGAGATATTCGTGCAGAACATGATGCAAAAATGCTCGAAGCATCTTTTTGGCCAACTACCGATTATAAGTCCTTATTAGAATCACACGATAGATGCATAGTGGTTGGTCGTCGCGGGACAGGAAAAAGCGCGCTTGTCTACATGCTTTCGAAACATTGGCACAGCAAGCCTAAAACTCACGCACTGACCATTACGCCTGTAGAAGAACAAATAATTGGATTAAGAGATATTGTATCTCTATTCGGCGAAAACTACCTTCACATCAAGGCTGGGGCCAAGCTAGCTTGGCGCTACGCAATCTATATGGAAGTTCTTTCCGAGATCAGCAGCCACTACAAACTACAAAGTAATTTAACTTGTCCTACAGCACTAAAACACCTAACCCTTTGGGGGACAAAGCGGCAAAACATAAGCGGCAAAATAAGAAAAAAATTACTTAGTATTTTGGATCATACCAAGGACCATACTCCCGCCCGTCGAATATCAGAACTGTCAGATGCATTTGAATTAGATGATCTAGAGGATGCAATACTAGAATCACTTAATAAAAATAAATTTCAATTCGTAATTTTCGCTGACAAACTAGATGAAGGATACACTCCGGACGACTTAGGTGTAGCAATCGTCGACGGCTTCATTCAATCAATAATAGATATAAAACAAACTTTAAAGGAAAAAGTTATAGCCTTTGCTTTTGTGAGGGATAATATTCATCGAGCAATATCAAAAATGGATCCGGACTTTACGAGAAATATTGAAGGACAGGTGCTGAGGCTACACTGGGACGAATACAATCTTTTCAATCTAGTATGCAATAGAATTCGATCAGCATTCGACTCAAAAATCGAAAATAATACTCGATTATGGAATGCATATACTGCAAGCACTCTTCAGTCGAACACCGGATTTCGGGAAGCACTGAAACTTACACTATACAGACCACGGGACATACTTGTATTACTCAACGACGCGTTTCTTCGTGCCTTCGTTCAAGGCCGTGAAAAAATTATAATTGACGACATAAATGCCACCGCTAACACAATCTCTCAAAATCGCTTAAACGACTTACTTAAAGAGTATGAGACTGTATTTCCAGCACTGGATATATTTACCTCACTATTCTCAAACAAAAAACCCGACTACCAAGTAATGGAAGCTGCAAAAATAATAACAAAAACATTAACCAGCCCATCACTTGAAAGCAAGGTAAAGCAGCAAGATGTCCTTCTTTTAGACGGCCCCATCCAAGTTATTCAGCGTCTTTACAGTATCGGTTTTCTTGGCCTATACAACTCCCAGTCTTCTTCATATGTATTTTGTCATGATGGAAAAGAGCCAGAAAAAGACTTTTCAGAAGGCTCAAAAATCCTCATACACCCTTGCTACTGGCTTGCACTGAGTGTACAAGAATTCGATATTGACAGCCAAGCCGCAGAAGATATTCACGACGAGTATGATATTGAGGTTAGTTCTGTATCAGAGGAGCAGCGCAAGCAACGTATTGGATCATTATTGAAAGATTTAAGTGAAATCCCAGAAGGTGCAGCAGGAGCGGTAGATTTTGAAGCTTGGGCTTTAAAAGCTGTTAAAATACTTTTCGCAACCAACTTAGCAAATATAGAATTACATCCAAATAAAAACGCACTACAACAAAGAGACATTATTGCAACAAATCTCGCCGACTCCAGCGTCTGGTCACGCATACTGACAGACTACCAGACTAGGCAAGTTATATTTGAAATAAAAAACTATCGCGACCTTACTGCAACTGATTACAGACAGGTAAATGGTTACTTATACAAAGACTACGGGAGATTAGCCTTCATAATAAATAGAGACTTTAACGACAATCTAGAAAAACATCGCGAACTTCAATGGGCCAAAGAAATTTATGACAACCACAATAAAATAATCATAAAAATCTCACACAAATTTCTTGAACGCCACCTATCTAAAATGCGTAGCCTACAAAAACACGACGAAGCGAACAAACAACTTAGCAAGCTAATAGATTTATATATTCGTACGTACCTCACACACAAATCCAGATAAGACATGCTAGACATCTACCCCCCCATAAAACATACACATCGTGTATAGGGGTCAGATATAGGGGTCAGACCATGATATCCCAGCGCCACGGTGAAAGAGGAGCAGCGAACGAATCACTTCCAGATACAACCCTCGACGACCTGACGATTCAAGCTAACACACTAAGATGTAAGATGCCCCACAAGCTCGCACCATCGAGGCCACCATGACGGGAATATCCTTAGACCTGCCCGACTCTCTCACTCATTTGCTCAAAACCGAAAACCAGACTGCGACCCACCAGGCAGTGGACATTCTTCGCGACTATTTTGAGCACGAAAAAAAGCTGACCGATCAGATCGAACTGGCAGTAAAAGAAGCCGATCAAGGCAAATTCGCCATCGATGACCAAGTAGCTACGATGCGCGCTAGACGCTGGAGCCTGAATGCAGGTTGAGTCTCCCATGCCCCTTCAAACCGATCCCCTATCTCGCCGTTTCTCCGTTGCCCCCATGATGGTATGGAAGTAGTGAACAAACGAGACGGATTTATTTAAAATTGAAACCAGATCATTAGGCGTAAAATAAATCTGTCCCGCTTACCTCGCCAACTAAACATGAGCCACAACAACTTACTCCGAATTTTGCAAACACTCTTCAAAAAAATGCGGAGAAGCTTATTCCCTCAGAGGAAAAATCAAGCCAATCGGTAACCACAACCTCAAGCGATCATTGCCTCAATATCCTCACGATGAATTGTCTTTTGGACTCTCAACCTTAACTTATGACTAAGCAGTACGGCTTTTTTTAATCGCTGGACCGCAGTAGAGTCCAGAGGACACTTAGTGCAAATAACGTAACCCAACTTTACATCTTTTGCACTCTTAGTAAGAGCACCTATAGTTTCACAAATCTGATCCACCGCATGTTTAATATCAGACCCTTTTAGCTCTATATATATCTCCCTACCACTATCAGTATCAACCAGCAACCAATCACATTTAATACCATCAACTATCAAACACCCATCTACCTGATGCCGCTCAAGATTTCTGCGCCCTTTATTTAAAACTTGAAAAACCGATTTTTGTTCTTCAAATGTTAAAATTGGATTTTTTGTTGGGACAATGCAGTGCGCAGTCATTACTCAGCCCCCTCCGAATGCTGCTCCAACTCCATTTCAAGATCAATCAACGTCTCAAAGCGCTGTGCAAAATGTTCGGAGACATTATCTATCGCACTTGCGTCTATCAACCTCATTCCGTGGTCCATTATTTCTTTCACAACTCCCTTATCAACAAAATAGGCAGTGACATCCTGAAACCTAACCACCTGCTCAGGCGGAACAACGCTAAACAACTTGTCAAACTGTTCTTTCTCGCTTGATTTCGCTAAAACATTACCAGCCTGAATAAGATTATTAAAAGCCGTCAAAATGTATGGACTATGAGTAGTAATGGTGTAACTACCCAAACCATCACGAGCATTATATGCAGAGGCAATTAATGAAACTATTTGCCCCTGCGCAATAGGAAACAAGTGCGCCTCGGGCTCTTCAACTATAAAACTTCTTGTAAAGCTAGGCCCTACAGCATAAGGCCAAGTCGACAGAACCATGGCCATAGGTAGAACCTCCTGCTGGCCAGAACTTGAGTTTGAAAGATTAACCCTACCTTGCGGACTAACAATCCAATCCTGCCCTTTCTCAGAAAGATAGCTACCACAAATCAAATCGTTGACAATCTTCTCTACACTTTTAGGCCGCTTAGATATGGAAAACTCTAAAAAACCTCGTTCTCGAGTTCTTTCGTATATTGCACCAAACTCTTTTAAAAAATGATCTATCGGTATACTAGAAGATATAAACGAAAATACGTTTTTTTGCAAATTTGCAAAAAAAGACCTTCCCGCAGGAATATAAAATACCTGCTCTAGCTTTTTATCTGGCGCATCCGCATATAGCGACGAAACGATCGCATCTCGCAATTCTCTAATAGCGTTAGACCTAATCTTGTAAAGATACTTCCCATCCCCATCCTCTGAGGACATTGCTTTTTTATAAATTTTTCTAGCCAAAGACAAGGACTTTAGTACACTTTCAGAATACTTTACACACCACTTATACTGGGAATTTACTTTCCCATGAGAAATCGAAATACTGTAACTACCGCACGTATACGATATATTAAAATTTGACTTCTCCCAACCATATCTCGGAAAAATACTTTCAAACTTAGCTCTCAAGTCAGCATCAAACTGGCGCTTAGACTTCTCATCGATGCCGGCCTCCTGCAGCGCTACAGGAACCTCTTTAAAATAGCTAATCAGCTTAGATATTAAACTCTTCCCTTTAGCCTGTGGACCAATAAATATATTAATTCTTTTTAGATTAACTTCGGCCTTTTTTATAGATAGAAAATCTTCAATTATCAGCTTTTCCATTACGAACTCGTCCCTTTCGTGGATTCCCTATGAGCTAGGTGCTGCTAGGTTAATCATATGATGATGGCCTTTCAATAGCGCATAGCTTTTTTTACGCATCACGCCAAATCTCAGCAACAAGAAAGATTAATTTGCTTCGTACGGCACCAATAGAACACGGCTAGCCATGCTCTCCTCTTCCATCCCTGCTATTCTGCTGCCCTTCGATTTATGTAATTTAAATTCCAATGCAGCTAAACTCAGCACCGCCGCAGGCACTCTCCCGCCGCTTCTCCGTCGCCCCGATGATGGACTGGACCGACCGCCACTGCCGGTTCTTCCTGCGCCTGCTCTCCAAGCACGCCCTGCTCTACACCGAGATGGTCACCACCGGCGCAATCCTGCACGGCGACCACGACCGTTTCCTGCGCCACAACGAAGCCGAGCATCCACTTGCGCTGCAACTGGGCGGTAGTGTTCCGGCTGATTTGGCGGCTTGTGCCCGCATGGCCGAAACCGCCGGTTACGACGAAGTAAACCTGAACGTCGGCTGCCCAAGCGACCGCGTACAAAACAACATGATCGGCGCAATCCTGATGGCGCACCCAGCCCTGGTTGCCGATTGTGTGAAGGCCATGCGTGACGCGGTATCGATCCCGGTGACGGTAAAGCACCGTATCGGCATCAATGGCCGGGACAGCTACGCCGAGTTGTGTGATTTCGTCGGAACCGTGAAGGACGCAGGGTGCACCAGTTTTACCGTGCACGCGCGGATTGCGATTCTGGAGGGGTTGTCGCCGAAGGAGAACCGCGACATTCCGCCGTTGCGTTATGACGTGGCAGCGCAGTTGAAGCGGGATTTCCCTGAGCTGGAGTTTATTCTCAACGGCGGGATCAAGACGCTGGAGCAGTGCCATGAGCATTTGCAGACGTTTGATGGGGTGATGTTGGGCCGGGAGGCTTATCACAATCCGTATTTGCTGGCGGAGGTGGATCAGCAGTTGTTTGGCAGTGAGGCGCCGGTGATCAGTCGGGCGGAGGCGTTGGTGCAGTTGCGGCCTTATATTGCACAGCATTTGGCGACCGGCGGTTCGATGCACCATATCACTCGGCATATTCTGGGGCTGGGTACCGGTTTTCCGGGGGCGCGCAAGTTCAGGCAGTTGTTGTCGGTGGATATTCATAAGGCGAGTGATCCTTTGGCATTGCTGGATCAGGCGGGGGCTTTGCTGGAGGGGCGATGAGGGTCAGTTGATATAGGGGGCGGTCGGGCTGCCGTCATCGCTGGCAAGCCAGCTCCTACAGTAGATCGAGTCGCCAGTAGCAGTTGGGTTGAACCTGCCAGCCGTTTTGCCCTCCTATTGAGCAGTACGGCCGGTCTTTCAAACGGCTGTTTTCAGGTTGTTGCCCTCGCAAACGATCGAACGCATTTGCGCCCTTGAGCGCCTGCCAGCGCTCGGGTAATGTCATCAGACCCACAGGACAGAGCACGCCCATGACTTCCAAGCTGGAACAACTCAAGCAATTCACCACTGTTGTTGCCGATACCGGCGATTTTTCCACCCTCGCCAAGCTCAAGCCGCAAGACGCCACCACCAACCCTTCCCTGCTGCTCAAGGCTGCGTCAATTCCGGGCTATGCCAAGCTGCTGGATGAGGCCGTGCAAGACTGCAACGGTGACGTGGGCCTGGCCAGCGACCGTTTTGCGGTGGCGGTGGGTCAAGAGATTCTCAAAGTGGTGCCAGGCCGTATCTCCACCGAGGTAGATGCCCGCCTTTCGTTCGACGAAGCCGCTATTCTCAAGCGCGCACACCGCCTGATCGAGCTGTACGACAAAGCCGGCGTTGGCCGTGATCGCGTGCTGATCAAGATCGCTTCCACCTGGGAAGGTATCCGCGCTGCCGAGAAGCTGGAAAAAGAAGGTATCCAGACCAACCTGACCTTGCTGTTCTCCTTCGCCCAGGCTGTGGCTTGTGCAGAAGCCGGCGTGTTCCTGATCTCGCCGTTCGTGGGCCGTATCTACGATTGGTACAAAAAGGCCAACGGCAACGACTACACCGGTGCTGAAGACCCGGGCGTGCAGTCGGTGACGCGCATCTACAACTACTACAAGGCCAATGGCTACAAGACCGTGGTGATGGGGGCGAGCTTCCGTAACCTGAGCCAGATCGAAGAGCTGGCGGGCTGTGATCGCCTGACCATCAGCCCGGACCTGCTGGAGAAGCTGGCAGCGGATGAAGGCAAGCTGGAGCGCAAGCTGTCGCCAGGCCATGCCGGTGAAGCCCGTGTGCACCTGACTGAAGCGCAGTTCCGCTGGGAGTCCAACGAGGACGCGATGGCGACTGAGAAGCTGGCGGAAGGGATTCGTCAGTTTGCTCGCGACCAAGAGAAGTTGGAGGCGTTGCTGACTGCCAAGCTGTAAAAGGCAGCGACTGCAAAAAGGGCGGAACCTGTGAGGGTTCCGCCCTTTTTTATGCTGCCTGGACTGTCGCCATCGCTGGCAAGCCAGCTCCTACACAGGGGGCGTGGTTCGTCAGTGGCGTTCGAGGGCGTTGACGAGGTCGTGGAAGGCTTCGCGGTTGGACTCGTTGAGGCCCATCAGGATCTTGTGCGCTTCCAGCACCTTGACGCGAACGACTTCTTCGGACTGGTCTTGCGAAGGCAGGTCGGTTAGGCATTCCGGGCACGGAATCGGGCGGTCAACGATGTTGAACACCTGGTCGAAGCCCATGGACTGCAACAGACGGGTGATGTCTTCGTGGGTGGTGACCACAGTCGGCAACAGGCCAACCTTCTGCCGAGACAGAATGGACAACTTGGCCAACAGGCCCAGGGTGGTGCTATCGATGCTGCGGGTTTCGGTCAGATCGATCACGATCGCCGAGAAGTTCAGCGCTGTGAAGATCCGCTCAATCGTCGCATCCAGCGCCGAACACAAGGTCAGGCGCACTTCACCGACAAATTTCAGGACGAAGGTCCCGTCTTGCTCGGCGAATTGGATTCTTCCGGTACTCATCAAAGATTCCTGCTCAACACCAATAGGGCGATATCATCCGGCATCTCCCCTAGCGTGGCCAATCCAAAAACCTGCCGCAGGCCATCCAGGCTGCCGCCCGCCGACTTGACCTTTTGGGGCAAGGCGGCTTCTTTCTCTTTGAGTGTAGGCTCTGGAAGCAGGTCCAGGATGCCGTCTGACATCAGCGTTAGGCTGAACGTCGGCGGCAGTTCCAGGATATGGTCTTCGTAGGTGGCTTCATTGAACAAGCCTACCGGCAGACCACGGCCTTCCAGGTAACGCACACTGTCTGGAGTGTATAAAACCGGCATCGGCAGGTGACCGCCGATGCTGTAGGTCAAAAGACCGGTTTCTTCATCAATCACGCCGCCGACCATCGTCACGTGCTTGCCCAGCTTGCAGCTGATCAGGCCCCGGTTGATGTGGCCCAGCACCTCGGAGGGGGTAAACTCCGGCAAGGTGCCATTACGCTTGGATTCGAACAGCAGCCGTGTGGTCATGAACTTCAACAACACGGTAACAAAAGCAGAGGAAGCACCGTGGCCGGAGACGTCGGCCAGGTAGAACGCCACACGTCGCTCATCCACGCGGAAATAGTCGACAAAATCGCCCGACAGGTACAGCGACGGGATGATCTGGTGGGCAAACTGGAAGTCGTCGATGGTCCAGGGGCTGACCGGCAGCATGTTCATCTGCACCTGGCGACCGGCGTTCTGGTCTTCCTGGAGCAGGTTGAGGCTGGCTTCGAGTTCGCGGTTGGCGGTTTCGAGCTTTTCACGGTAGCGCTGGTTTTCCACCAGCAGGCGTGCACGATCCAGGGCGCGGCGCACCGAGTGCTCCAGCACCGCCAGATCTTCCAGGGGTTTGATCAGATAGTCGGCGGCGCCCAGGCGCAGAGCTTCGACGGCATCGTTCATCACCCCGGCGCCCGACACGACAATCACCGGCGTCTGCGGGGCGAGCTCAGTCACCTGGCGAATCAGCTCCAGGCCGCCCATCTGGGGCATGCGCAGGTCGCAGATCACAAGGTCGGGCTGGTCGCGCTCGAATACCTGGAGACCCTGTTGGCCATTACTGGCCTGCAGGACGCTGAAGCCACTGTCTTCCAAATAGGCCGCGAGGCTCGCGCGCACTACTTCGTCGTCATCGATTATCAGCAGCGTGGCACTGGTTTTTTGCATGTGGGCAAACGGCGCCAGAATTAGGTTGGCGTAGGTGGCGCGACAATGGCCGGGCTCACGTACTGGATTCGCTTTCTAGCCTCTCTGTCCTACAAAGCATAGGGATTTTTCCCATGCACAAAGGTAAAGCAGAGGTGCCCTTCTAAGGCGCAGACGGTACTCCCATCCGTCAGGGGTTTCAAGCTCATGCCGATGGTCGCCGGGCGTCTTTACACCGCAAATCACCGGGAGTTATAAGAACAGGCACGACCACAACACAAAGTAAGGATGGAGCCCATGAGCGAACACGAGCGCGACTACGCCGAAAAACGCGATTTCATCCGCATGCGTGTGGATGCCGATGTGTCTCTGATCCATGCCGGGCAAGAGATTGCCGGGGTTTGCGTGGACCTTTCCAGCTCCGGCATGCAAGTGCAGGCGCCGCGCCAGTTCAACGTAGGCGACCGGTTGACGGTGCGCATCGATTCAGAGCACGCGGCGCTCAAGGGCCTGGAGGCGGACACCGAGGTGGTATGGACCAAAACCAGCGGTGACGACCAGCACCTGGGCCTCAAGATCCTGAAAATGCGCTGAAAACCGCGCACAAAAAAGGCGACCGTAAGGGTCGCCTTTTTCATTTCAAAACGTCACAGCTTAAAAGTCGTCGACGACCTTGCCGTCCTTGACCTTGAACTCGCGGTTCTGCAGGTAAGCGTTACGAATGAAGGTGTACTTGTCGCCGGTGATCAGCTTCTCGCTGTCGAGCAGGCTGGCACGGGTGTCAACGATATTCAGGCCGAAGGTGCTGTTGCGCCAGCCGATGTCGTTCATGTAGCGGTACGGTTGGGTGTAGCTGTCCACGTACTTGGACGGCGCATCACGCAAGGTGCTCGGGCCCAGTAAAGGCAGCATTACGTATGGACCGCTGCCTACGCCCCAGTAGCCGAGGGTCTGGCCGAAGTCTTCATCGCTGCGCTGCAGCCCCATTTTGGTGCCGACATCGATAAAGCCCAGCACGCCGAACGTGGTGTTGACCAGCAAACGGGCCGTGTCTACACCGGCCTTTTCGGGCTTGAGCTGCAGCACATTGTTGGCCAGGTTGCCCACATCACCGATGTTGCGGAAGAAGTTGTGAACGCCATCCTGAACGAATTGCGGGGTCACGAACTGATAACCCTGGGCCAGTGGCTTGAGGGCATAGGTATCAACGGTGTCGTTGAAGGTGAAGATCGGGCGGTTGACGCTTTCCCATGGATCGTCTTCCGATGCAGCCTGTGCAGCGAAAGGCGCCAGCAGGACAGTGGCACACACCGACAGCTGAGCGAAGTAGTGGCTCCAGCGCATAGCTTTTGCTCCTTGAATGGTCTGTCATGGGCGCTATGCCCTGAATAAGGCCGTCAGTATATGACGGAAGTCGCCAATTAGGCAGCAACTAGGAAACGTCAGACCAAAAATGGACAAAATTCCTACAATTAACAATCCTGTCATCGACTTGTCATCCTGACCCGATAGCGTTGGCGCTATTTCAGGGATGTCGACATGCCTCACGCCGAGATAGCCATCGCCAGCGCTCCTGCGTTGACTGCCGTTCTGTTTGGCCTGAGTGGCTGCCTGGTGGACTTCGGTTCCCGTGCCCGCACCGACTCACCCTCACCGGACTCCCAAGCCACACCAGGCGCGCTGAAAATCCTGCGCAGCCTCCAAGACCAAGGCGTCCCTTGCGCCTGGCTGGATGAACTCCCCCCCGCCGTCACCACCCCGCTGGCCGCCACCCTGCCTGCGTGGGTCAAGGCGACATCACCCTCCTCCATTCGCTGGCCCGCGCCCCACGCCTGCTGGCAAGCCTTGATGGAACTCAACATCGAACGCCTGGAAGGCTGCGTCTTGGTCAGTTTGGAACCGCGCCTGCTGCAATCCGGGCTCAATGCCGGTTTGTGGACCATCGGGCTGGCCTCCTGCGGCTCGCTGTGCGGCATGGCGCCCGAACAATGGCAGGCGCTGAGCGAACAGGAGCGCGAGCTCAAGCGCGGCAAGGCCACCCTCGCGCTGTACGGGCTGGGCGTGCACTCGGTGATCGATCACCTGGGCGAACTCGGCACCTGCCTGGCCGACATCAGCCTGCGCCAGCTCAAAGGCGAGAAGCCCTGACACGGATCATGCACAGTCGACGCCAGTGGATTAATCTACAGGTCAGCCCGTAGACCTTTCTCGGCGTGCCGCGGTCTATGCCAGTGCCTATCGATAAAAGGAAACACGTCATGCCTGATCGCAAAAAACTGGAAGAACAGGTCGAAATCCTGCGCGGGCAGTTGGAACAGGAACCGCCGCTGTCGGAAGAAAAACGTGAAGCGCTGGAGGCCTTGATTGCCAAGTTTGAATTGCAACTCGAACTTGAGCCGGCCACTCAAACACCCAGTATTTCCGACGATGTCAATCAAGCGGCCATCGAGTTCGATGCTGAGCACCCGGTTATTTCCGGGACATTGCGCAATATCATGAACACGCTGGGCAGCATGGGGATCTAATCCAGTCCCCCGGCCAGCACAGAAGCAAAATGTGGGAGCTGGCTTGCCTGCGATAGCGATCATTAAGTCATCCATCAGGTGACTGATACACCGCCATCGCAGGCAAGCCAGCTCCCACATTTGATTTGCGTGATAGCTACTGGCGAGCCAGCCGCACATTCTGGAACGCCATATCCTCAGTGCTGCGATACGGGTTGATATCCAACCCACCCCGCCGCACATACCGCGCATACACCGTCAACGTCTCCGGCTTCAGCAAGCGCTGCAAGTCCAGGAAGATGCGTTCCACGCACTGTTCATGGAAGTCCGAGTGCTGGCGAAAGCTCACGATGTACTCCAGCAGACTGGCGTGATCCAACGCGTGACCACGGTATTGCACCACCACACTGCCCCAGTCCGGCTGGCTGGTCACCGGGCAGTTGGATTTGAGCAGGTGGCTGTGCACGCTCTCCTCGACAACGCGCGAGTTATCGCAACGCAGCAGCTCCGGGCGCGGGTGCTCGTAGTTGCTGACGCTGATATCCAAATCATCGATGCAAACGCCCGGCAGCGCCATCACGCCTTCGGCCTCGATCTCGGCCAGGCTGCGGATACGCACGCTCACAGGCGCACCGGCGGCAGCGCTGAGGTCGGCGCGCAAAGTGGCTTCCAGGCTGGCCGCATCGGCAAAAGCGGTCTGGTTCAGCGAATTGAGGTACAGCTTGAACGACTTGGACTCGATGATGTTCGGCGAGTCGGCCGGGATGCTGAACTCACCGATGGCCACCACCGGCTTGCCGGACGGCAGCAGCCAGGACAATTCGAAGCAGTTCCAGAAATCCACGCCATTGTAAGGCAGGGTCTCGGCGCTCAGGCCCAGCTCGGCCCATTTGGCGGCACGTGGGATCGGGAACAGCAACGACGGTGTATAGGTGGAAATGTATTCACTGGACTTGCCCAGCGGCGAATGTTCGGCTGCGGGATGCATGGCGGAAACCTGGCTAAATAAACCGCGCCAGTCTACCAGCCTTTGCCCCCGTGCCTAAACGCCAGCGGATCAATCGACGTTGAGCTTGCCGACCATGCCCGCCTGGTAATGCCCCGGAAGGTTGCAGGCAAACTCCAGGCCCGTGGCCTTAGTGAACGTCCAGGTCAGCTCGGCGGTTTTGCCCGGCTCAACCAATACGCTATTGGGATCATCGTGTTTCATCGCACCGTGCCCCATGGCAGCGTGGTCCATCTTGCCCATACCGGTGGCAGTGAGCATGCCGCTGGCCTGCATCTGCAGCATTTCCTTCTGGTGTTCGGCATGCATCGCCGCGTCGCCCAAGTTGAACTCATGGAGCAATTGGCCCTTGTTCACCAGCACAAAGCGCACCGTCTCACCGGCCTTTACGTCCAGGGACTTGGGCGAAAAGGAAATATCCTGCAACGTCACTTCCACGGTACGCGAGGCTTTGCTCGCCGGCGCCGCCTCGCCGAAGGCATAGGTGTGGGCAGCATCGGCCATCGCATCAAAACTCAACGCCAACAGGCAACCCGCCAACAACAGGGGTGTACGCAACGCCATCGGTCTTCTCCAGAAATATAGGAACAGCTTGGGCAGCACTCTAAGATTGCGCCGCTGCCAGCTAGCTGACTGCTAGATTACAACTTTGTCAGGTTGCTCCCCTGCCCTGGCACTCAAGGTATAAAGCCGTCGTCCACCGTTGCCAAGAGCCGCCCATGAAACTGCTGATCGTCGAAGACCAACCCAAAACCGGCCACTACCTGCGCCAGGGCCTGGCCGAGGCGGGCTTTACCACCGAACTGGTGGCCGACGGCACCAGCGGCCAGCACCTCGCGTTGACCGGCGACTACGACCTGTTGATCCTCGACGTGATGCTGCCGGGCCGCGACGGTTGGCAGATCCTCCAGGCGGTGCGCAATGCCGGCATGGACATTCCGGTGCTGTTCCTCACCGCCCGCGACGCCGTGGAAGACCGCGTGCATGGCCTGGAGCTGGGCGCCGACGATTATCTGGTCAAGCCCTTCGCGTTTTCCGAATTATTAGCCCGCGTGCGCACCCTACTGCGCCGTGGCAGCAGCACACCGCAGGAAACCGCGTTGCAACTGGCCGATCTGCGCCTGGACCTGATCCGCCGCCGCGTCGAACGGGACGGCCAGCGCATCGACCTGACCGCCAAGGAGTTCTCCCTGCTGGAACTGCTGCTGCGCCGCCAAGGCGAAGTGCTGCCCAAATCACTGATCGCCTCCCAGGTGTGGGACATGAACTTTGACAGCGACACCAACATCATCGAAGTGGCGATCCGCCGCCTGCGTCTGAAAGTCGACGACAACTTCCCCAATAAGCTGATCCACACCGTACGCGGCATGGGTTATGTGCTGGAGGAGCGCGTCAATTGATCAAACGCCTGTCCCTGGCCAGCCGCCTGGCGCTGCTGTTTGCCGCCTGCACCGCGGTGGTGTCGCTGATCGCCGGTGTGCTGTTCAATCGCGCGAGCGAGGCGCACTTCATTGAGCTGGACCAGCAACAACTCGACAGCAAGCTGGTGGCGCTGCGCAGCACCTTACAGGGCGTCGACTCGCCGGAGGCCTTCGCCCGGCGTGAAGCGCAATTGCGCACCGAACTCAGTCGCCAGCCCGACCTTACCCTGCGCATCACCGCCGCCGGCCAACGCTGGCTGGACGATGCGCCAAGCGTGACCTTGCCCGACGCGCCCGGCCTGCACAGCCTGCAAAACGCCGACACCGACTACCGGGTCTACAACGCGCCGTTGAGGGCAGGCCAACCCGACTCGCCGCAACTGAGCCTGATGCTCGACATTACTCACCATCAGCACTTTTTGCAGCGCATGCAGCACCTGATCTGGCTCACCGTGGGCCTGTCAGCCCTGGCGACCGCCCTGCTCGGCGCCTGGGCCGCCCGCAGCGGGTTGCGGCCACTGCGACGCATGGGCGAAGTGGCCGCCAGTGTGTCGGCCCACTCCTTGACCCAACGTTTGCCTCAGCAGGAAATGCCCACGGAACTGGCCGACCTGGCCCAGGCCTTCAACGCCATGCTCGGACGACTGGACGACGCCTTCCAGCGCCTTTCGGCGTTTTCCGCCGACATCGCCCATGAACTACGCACGCCCCTGTCAAACCTGCTGACCCAGACCCAGGTCATCCTTACCCAGCCGCGCCCGCTGGAGGATTACCGCGAGGCATTGCACAGCAACCTGGAAGAGCTGCAATGGATGGCACAACTGGTCAATGACATGTTGTACCTGGCCAAGGCGGATCACGGCCTGCTGATGCCCAAGCGCGAAACCTTGGCGCTGGCGGATGAAGTGGACGCGCTACTGGAGTTTTTTGCACTGCTGGCGGAAGACGGACAGGTCAGCCTGGTTCGAGAGGGCGCGGCCATTACGGCGGGTGATCGCGGGATGCTGCGCCGGGCCTTGTCAAACTTGCTGGATAACGCGTTGCGGTTTACTCCGCCGGGTGGCGAAGTGCGTGTGCGGATAGAGGATGGGGTGAGGCTTTCAGTGGAGAACACCGGGGATGGTATTGCAGCGGAGTTGCTGCCGAGGTTGTTTGACCGGTTCTACCGAGCGGACCCTGCGCGCCATGAAGGCAGCAGTGAGCATGCGGGATTGGGACTGGCGATTACCCAGTCGATTGTGCGGGCGCATGGGGGGAGGATTTATGGTGAATCTGAGGCGGGGTGGACCCGGTTTGTGATCGAGTTACCTAAGAGGGATTGATGCAGGCTGGGCCGGCCCCATCGCAGGCAAGCCAGCTCCCACATTGGAATGTATCCACAGATCAACCTGTGGGAGCTGGCTTGCCTGCGATGGCGGCCAGAAGGCTTACGAATATCTCAGGGCATGCGCCGGCTCAATTTTCGCCGCCCGATACGCCGGGTACAGCGTCGCCAGAAAGCTCAACACAAACCCGGCCGTGCAGATCAGCAGCACATCCCCACCCTGCAGCTCCGAAGGCAGGTTGCTGACGAAGTACACGTCCGAACTGAAGATATGCTGCCCGGTGACCCGCTCGACCCAGCCCACCAGCTCACTCACGTTCAGCGCGGCAATCACGCCCAATACGCCGCCGATCAAGGTGCCGACGATACCGATCACCGTGCCCTGCACCATGAAGATCGCCATGATCTGTCGAGGCGTCGCGCCGATGGTGCGCAAAATCGCGATATCCGCGCCCTTGTCGTTCACCACCATGATCAAGGTGGCGATGATGTTGAACGCGGCCACGGCGACGATCATCAGCAACAACAGGCCGATCATGGTCTTTTCCATCTTCATCGCGCTGAACAGGCTGCCCTGGGTGTGGGTCCAGTCGTCAGGCTTGTAGGCAGTGCCCAGGCTGGCGGCGATGTCCGACGAGACCTTGGGGGCCGCGTACAAGTCTTTCACCGCCAGGCGCACGCTTTGTACTTGGTTCGGCTGCCAATGCTGGATCTCTGCGGCGTCGGCCATGTGGATCATCGCCATGGAGCCATCCAGCTCGGCACCGACCTTGAAAATGCCCACCACGTTCAAGCGTTGCATGCGCGGGGTGATACCGCCCGGTGCAGTGCTGATTTCCGGCACGATCAGGGTCACTTTATCGCCCACATTCAGGCGAAAGCGCCGGGCGGTGATGTCGCCGATGACCACGCCAAACTCGCCGGGTTTCAGGTCTTCCAGACTGCCGCGCACGATGTGCTGGGCCACGATCGACACCTTGCCTTCCTGCGCCGGGTCGATGCCGCTGATCTCAATCGGCTGCATGGCGCCCTTGTAGGAGAACATGCCGTCCATCTGCGTGAAAGGTACGGCGGCAGTCACTTCCGGATTCTTCATCGCGGCAGCAGCCACCGGCTGCCAATCGTCAATCGGGTTCACGCCGACGATGGTGGCGTGAGGCACCATGCCAAGGATGCGCGAGCTCATTTCGCGCTGGAAGCCGTTCATCACCGACAACACCACGATCATCGCCAACACGCCCAGGGCGAGGCCGATCATCGAGGTCATCGAGATAAACGAGACAAAACGGTTGCGGCGCTTGGCGCGGGTATAGCGCGTGCCGATGAAAATCGATAACGGTCTGAACATTCGCGGGCACCGTTGAAAAAATGAAAAAGCCCGGCGCTTGAAACACCGGGCTTGAAACGGGTCAGATGGCGACCAGATGACCTTCCTGCAGGTGCAGCACGCGGTCCATCTGGCGGGCCATGCTCATGTCATGGGTCACGACGAGGAACGCAGTGCGCATCTGGGTGCTCAGTTCCAGCATCAAGTCCTTGATGCCCTGGGCGGTGTGGGAGTCGAGGTTGCCGGTCGGCTCATCGAGCATCACCAGCCCTGGGTTGTTCACCAAAGCGCGGGCGATGGCCACACGCTGGCGCTCGCCGCCGGACAATTCAGCCGGTTTATGCTCCAGGCGATGGCCGAGGCCGACGCGCTCCAGCAGTGCTTTAGCGCGCTGGCGGGCTTCCGGGATCGCGGTCTTGCCGATCAGCAGCGGCATGCACACGTTTTCCAGGGCGGTGAACTCCGGCAACAGGTGGTGGAACTGGTATACAAAACCCAGCGAACGGTTGCGCAACTGGCCGCGAGCCTTTTCACCGAGGGCCGACAGTTCTTCACCGGCCAGCCACACGCTGCCCTGGGACGGGGTATCAAGGCCGCCCAGCAGGTTCAGCAAGGTACTTTTGCCGGAACCGGAACTGCCGACGATCGCCACGCGCTCGCCCGGGTGCAGCTCAAGTTGCAGGTTGGACAGCACCACCACCGACTCCGGGCCTTCCTCGTAGGATTTGCCCAGGTCGCGGCAGCTCAGGATTGCTTTTTCACTCATGCCCGATTCACTCATAACGTAAGGCCTGTGCTGGCTGGGTACGTGCCGCGCGCCAGGCTGGATACAGGGTGGCAAGGAAACTCAGGACCAACGCAGCGCCGCCTACCATCAACACGTCCTGGGCCTGAACCTGGGACGGCAAGTAGTCGATGAAGTAGACGTCGGCGTTGAGAAACTTGTGGCCGATCAGGGTTTCGAGGCCGGCGATGGCGGCACTGACGTTCAGCGCGGCAAGAATGCCCACCGCCGTACCGATCAAGGTGCCAACCACGCCGATCACGGTGCCTTGCACCATGAAGATCGCCATGATCTGCCCCGGCGTGGCGCCGAGGGTGCGCAGGATGGCGATATCGCCCTTCTTGTCGTTCACCACCATCACCAGCGTGGAGATAATGTTGAAGGCCGCCACAGCGACGATCAGCAGCAACAGCAGGCCGATCATGGCTTTTTCCATGCGGATGGCCTGGTAGAGGTTGCCGTGGGTACGAGTCCAGTCGCGGGCGTAGTACTGGCTTTCACCCAGGTGCTGGGCGATTTCCCAGGCGCCGCGTGGCGCATCGAACAGGTCGGCGAACTTGAGGCGCAGGCCCTGCACCTGGTCCGGCTGCCAGCGATGCAGGCGCGCCAGGTCGGTGAGGTTGGTCAGGCCGAGGTAGCCGTCGATCTCGCCGGCGCCGACGTGGAAAGTGCCAACCACGGTAAAGCGCTTCATGCGCGGGAACATGCCCGCCGGGGTTACGGTGACTTCCGGCGCGACGAAGGTCAGCTTGTCGCCGAGGCCCACGCCGAGCTTGGCAGCGGCCTTGTCGCCGATGATGATGCCGAAACTGCCGGGCGCCAGGTCGTCAAGTTTGCCTTGCAGCATGAACTTGTCGATGATCGAGACGTTACGTTCCTGGGCCGGGTCGATGGCATTGAGCAGGATCTTCTGCACCTTGCCGTCATTGGTCAGCAACCCCTGCATCTGGGTGAATGGCGCGACGGCCAGCACCTTGGGGTTCTGCTTGACCTTGTCGGCCAGGCTTTGCCAGTCACTGATGGGCGCATCGCCCTCGATGGTCGCGTGGGGCACCATGCCCAGCACACGGGTGCGCATCTCATGATCGAAGCCGTTCATCACCGACAACACCACAATCATCACGACCACGCCCAAGGCGAGCCCGATCATCGAGGTCAGGGAAATGAACGACACAAAATGATTGCGACGCTTTGCACGGGTATAACGCGTGCCAATAAATACGAAGAGAGGTCTGAACATGTCGGGGCTTGTTCGGAGGAAAAGAAGACGTCCCGGTGGCGGGGTCTGGTAAGCAGCTTTACACTCTGACCATTACCGCTAGCTGGGGTTCGCCATGTCGACATTAGATGAAGAAGAACGCCGCGAATACTACCGTATCGACGACATGATCGCACTTCAAATCAAAAGCCTGTCTGCCCCCGAGGCGGCGAGCAAGGAAGTGTTGCTGGATGATTCTCCGCTGTTCAATTTACTCAGTGAATTGCACCTGAGTGAATTCGAAGCCCAGCACCTGCTGCGCCAGCTCAGCGAGAAGGATCGCACCCTCGCCGCCTTCCTGCGCGTGCAGAACAAACGCCTGGACCTGCTCAGCCAGATCATGGCGCGCGGCCTCCTGGATGAGGTCGGCGCACCGCAGCCGGTGATCATTTCCGAAGGTGGCATCGACTTCCAACACGCCACGCCCCTGCCGGCCGGCGCACACCTGGCGGTCAAGCTGGTGCTAATGCCACAAGCGCTCGGCTTGTTGCTGCGCGCGCGCGTCACCCATTGCGACCCCAAAGGCGCAGGCTTTGATGTCGGCACGGAATTCGAAGCCATGACCGACGCCCAACGCCAACTACTGGCGCGCTACATCCTGCAGAAACAGGCCCAGGAACGGCGCCTGGCGCGGGAACAAAACGACGACATCTGAATTCGTATTCACTACGCCAGCTATCCTGGCGCGAAGGAGCAACTGTGACCCTGATCTACGGCCACCGCGGTGCCAAAGGCGAAGCACCGGAAAACACCCTGACCAGCTTCCAGGAGTGCCTCAAGCACGGTGTACGCCGTTGCGAACTGGATTTGCACTTGTCCATGGACGGCGAGCTCATGGTCATCCACGACCCGACCCTCAAGCGCACCGCCGACCGGCGCGGCAAAGTCGTCGAGTATTCAGCGGCCGACCTGGTGAAGATGGACGCACGCAAAGGCGGTCCGGGCTGGGTCAAGCCGTGCCCGATTCCGCGTCTGGAAGAACTGTTCGAAAAGTGCGACTTCGATCACTGGCAACTGGAAGTCAAAAGCGCCTCGCGCACCCGCGCCGCCACCACCGTGCTGGCGATTCGTGAAATGGCCGTGCGTTTCGGGTTGATGGACAAGGTCACCGTGACCTCAAGTTCGCGGGAAGTACTGAAAGCCGCAGTTGAACTCACTCCCGACCTGTCACGCGGACTGGTGGCGGAATACGCCTGGCTCGATCCGCTGAAGGTCGCGCAAAACTACGGGTGTGAGATTCTGGCGTTGAACTGGACGCTGTGCACCCCTGAGCGACTGGAAAAAGCCCAGCGCCAGGGCTTGCACGTGTCCGTGTGGACCGTCAACGAACCCGCGCTGATGCGCAGGCTCGCCGACTTCGGCGTAGATAGCCTGATTACAGACTTTCCCGGTTTGGCCACTGCCACCCTCGGGAATTACTGAAATCGGTCTCCCCGGCCGGCTCAGGCCACCGGCCGGAGCCGCTCAAAAAAGCCGGTTGAGGCCGTCGTAGGCCGCTACCCGATAGGCTTCTGCCATGGTCGGGTAGTTGAACGTGGTGTTGACGAAATACTTCAGGGTATTCAGTTCACCCGGCTGGCTCATGATCGCCTGGCCGATGTGCACGATCTCCGACGCCTGGTAGCCGAAGCAATGCACGCCGAGGACTTCCAGGGTTTCACGGTGGAACAGGATCTTCAGCATGCCTTGCGGCTCACCGGCGATCTGCGCACGCGCCATGCTCTTGAAGAACGCCTTGCCCACTTCATAAGGCACCTTGGCCTTGGTCAGTTCGTGCTCGTTCTTGCCGATCGAGCTGATCTCGGGAATGGTGTAGATCCCGGTCGGCACGTCGTTCACATAACGCCAGCTGCCATTGTCGACGATGCTGCCAGCGGCCGAACGGCCCTGGTCATGCGCCGCACTGGCCAGGCTCGGCCAGCCGATCACGTCACCGGCACCGTAGATGTTCGCCACGCAGGTGCGGTAGTTCTCGTCCACCTCGATCTGGCCACGGCTGTTGACCTTGACCCCGATGTTTTCCATGCCCAGCTTGTCGGTGTTGCCGGTACGGCCGTTGCACCACAGCAAGGCGTCGGCCTTGATCTTCTTGCCGGACTTGAGGTGCAGGATCACACCGTTATCCAGGCCTTCGACGCGTTCGTACTCTTCGTTGTGGCGCACGGTGATGTTGTTGTTGCTGAAGTGGTAGCTCAACGCCTGGGAGATTTCCGAGTCGAGGAAGCTCAGCAACTGGTCGCGGTTGTCCACCAGTTCCACCAGTACACCCAGGCCGCTGAAGATCGAGGCGTATTCACAGCCGATCACGCCAGCGCCGTAGATGATCAGTTTGCGCGGGGTGTGGCCCAGGCTCAGGATGGTGTCGCTATCGTAGATACGCGGGTGGTGGAAATCGATATCCGCCGGGCGATACGGGCGCGAACCGGTGGCGATGATGATGTGCTTGGCCACCAGCTTCTCGACCACGCCATTGGGGCAGACCACTTCGATGGTTTGCTCGTCGGCGAAGCTGCCGGTGCCGAAGAACAGGTCGACGCGGTTACGGGCGTAGTAGCCGGTACGCGAGGCGACTTGCTTGGAGATGACTTTCTCGGCGCTCTTGAGCACGTCCGGGAACGAGAACCAGCGCGGCTCACCAATGGCCCGGAACATCGGGTTGGTGTTGAACTGCATGATCTGGCGCACCGAGTGACGCAAGGCCTTGGACGGGATGGTGCCCAGGTGGGTGCAGTTACCGCCGACCTGGCGACGGCTATCGACCATCGCCACCTTGCGCCCTGCTTTCGCGGCGTTCATCGCCGCACCTTCTCCAGCCGGGCCGGAACCCAGTACCACCACGTCGTAGTTGTAGACAGCCATGCGTACTCCTCAGAACAGGCCAGGCGTACGGTTGGACGCCGGGCTAAATCATGCCGCGGCCAGCGGTCATGAAGGACAATTTGGCTCAAGTGTGTGAACCGGGGCACAGTCTATATAAGGCTCAACGCCGCGAACATTAACCCTTGGTCGCGTCGTAGGCCAGTCTTGCCTTTACTACACCATCAGGAAATTGCAATTACACTGCCAGCAAGCCCCTTTGCAGGACTGGCCATTATGCGACAAGTCGCTTTCTGTTTATTGCTGATGCTGTCGATCACGGTGCACGCCAATGAAGCGGATCGTCTGAAACAAGCCGATTTCCCGGCGCAGTCACAGCAACTGACCCTGAAAAACCAGGCGGTGCTCACCTACCTCTGGGCGGATGTCTACGCGGCTGCGCTGTATGCCCCGTCCGACCTGAGCGCCAAGCAGGCTTGGGCGCAACAAAAAGCGCTGCGCCTGACGCTGTACTACTTCCGTGACATCGACCGCAATGATGTGATCAAAGCCGCCACTGCCACGCTGCAGCGCCAGCAGGCCAGCGCCCGGTTGAAGCCCGAGATAGACAAACTGCACGCCAGTTTTCGCGATATCCGCAGCGGCGATCGGTATGCCCTGGATTTTCATCCGGGACGTGGTTTGAATTTGGAGATCAATAGGCAGGTGGTGTTCAGCAGTCGCGATGAGGCGCTAGCGAGGGCTTACCTGGGCATTTGGCTGGCGCCTAATGGGTTGTCGGATAGTTTGCGTGACAAATTGCTCAGGTAGCCTGTTAGACCGCAATCGCCGGCAAGCCCAAACACCAAAAACTCCCAGGCATGAAAAAGCCCCAAACCAGTCGGGGCTTTTTCATTTACAGCTGATGCTTAGCGCGGAAACGCAGGCGGGTTGACCCCGGCCATGTCTTCCATCACGCGAACCACCTGGCAGCTGTAGCCGAACTCGTTGTCGTACCACACGTACAGGACAACGCGGTTGTCCTGGGTAATGGTCGCTTCCGCGTCCACCACACCGGCGTGGCGCGAGCCAACGAAGTCGGTGGAGACCACTTCCTGCGAGTTGACGAAGTCGATTTGCTTATGCAGATCGGAGTGCAGCGCCATGAAGCGCAGGTACTCGTTCATCTCTTCACGGGTGGCGGCTTTCTCAAGGTTCAGGTTGAGAATGGCCATCGACACGTTTGGCGTCGGAACACGGATCGCGTTACCGGTCAGCTTGCCGGCCAGCTCAGGCAGGGCCTTGGCAGCAGCGGTGGCAGCACCGGTCTCGGTGATCACCATGTTCAACGCGGCGCTACGGCCACGGCGATCGCCCTTGTGGAAGTTGTCGATCAGGTTCTGGTCGTTGGTGTACGAGTGAACGGTTTCGACGTGGCCGTTGACGATGCCGAACTTGTCGTTCACAGCCTTCAGCACCGGCACGATGGCGTTGGTGGTGCAGGAAGCGGCGGACACGATCTTGTCGTCAGCGGTGATTTCGCCGTGGTTGATGCCGTGAACGATGTTCTTCAGCTTGCCTTTGCCAGGCGCGGTCAGGACAACGCGGTCCACACCCGGGCAGGCCAGGTGCTGGCCCAGGCCCTCGGCGTCACGCCATACGCCGGTGTTGTCCACCAGCAGGGCGTCCTTGATGCCGTACTGGGTGTAATCCACCTCGGACGGGTTCTTCGCGTAGATCACCTGGATCAGGTTACCGTTGGCGGTGATGGTGTTGTTTTCTTCGTCGATGACGATGGTGCCGTTGAACGGACCGTGTACCGAATCGCGGCGCAACAGGCTGGCGCGCTTGGTGAGGTCGTTCTCGGCGCCTTTGCGCACGACGATGGCACGCAGGCGCAGGCCGTCGCCGCCACCGGTTTTTTCGATCAGGATGCGTGCCAGCAGGCGGCCGATACGACCGAAGCCGTACAGCACCACGTCGGTGCCTTTGCGGGCAGCGGCGTTTTGCTGGCCAACCACATCGGCCATTTCTTCACGCACGAACTGCTCGGCGGTACGGCCGGCGCCTTCCTTGCGGAATTTGTAGGCCAGCTTGCCCAGGTCTACCGAAGCCGCGCCGAGCTTGAGCTCGCTCATGGCTTTGAGCAGTGGGAATGTTTCGTGGACGGAGAGTTCGCTGTCGTCGGCAGAACGGTGACGCGCAAAGCGGTGGGCTTTGAGAATCGCGATGACAGACTGGTTGATCAGGCTGCGGCCATAGATCGAGCTCACCACATTGTTATTGCGGTACAGCTGACCGATAAGCGGAATCATCGCTTCAGCGAGTGCTTCACGGTCGATCCATTCACCAAGACACTGGTCGGGCTTCTGAGTCACGGGAACCTTCCACATGTAGGGGCAGAAAAAAGGGGCTACATTATGCCGCCCGACCGTCCCCGGAGCAATGCGCCCCGGACAACAAAAACCACTTGCGGAAAATTGACACCCCGCTACAGCCCAGTAAATACGCGGGTTCCAGAAGGCCATCAATGGCGCGCGCGGAACGACTTGTCCGTAACCCTCCGAAAAACGCGTACATTTTGGCACTACATAATGAGTCAAAACCCGCCATTGTTTGTCTTAGCCACTACATTTCCTACAAACCGTAATAGGCTCAGTCAGCAACTGACAGACGGCGCCCCGCACCGTTACAATTACCGACTTTGTCGCAACGCTTGGAGCTCAACCTTCCGTGCCCGTCCTGCGTCTACCGCTACTCCCTGCTGCGGCAGGCAAACAGCACTGGGGCAACCTGCCCGGTGCCGCCCTGAGCCTGGCCATCGCCGAGGCTGCCAGCGCAGCCAAGCGCTTTACCCTGCTGCTCACCGCCGACAGCCAAAGCGCCGAACGGTTGGAGCAGGAGCTGAGCTTCTTCGCCCCCGATTTGCCGGTGCTGCATTTCCCAGACTGGGAAACCCTGCCCTACGACCTGTTCTCGCCGCACCAGGACATCATCTCCCAGCGCATCGCCAGCCTGTACCGCTTGCCGGAACTGGCCCACGGCGTGCTGGTGGTGCCGATCACCACGGCCTTGCATCGCCTGGCGCCGACCAAGTTCCTGTTGGGCAGCAGCCTGGTGCTGGATATCGGCCAGAAGCTCGATGTGGAGCAGATGCGCACGCGCCTGGAAGCCAGTGGCTACCGCTGCGTCGACACGGTGTACGAACACGGTGAGTTCGCGGTGCGCGGTGCGCTGATCGACCTGTTCCCAATGGGCAGCAAATTGCCGTATCGCATCGACCTGTTCGATGACGAAATCGAGACCCTGCGTACCTTCGATCCGGAAAACCAACGCTCCATCGACAAAGTCGACTCGGTCAAGCTGCTGCCTGCGCGGGAATTCCCGCTGCAAAAAGACGCGGTGACCCGCTTCAAGGCGCGCTTCCGTGAACGCTTCGACGTGGACTTCCGCCGCTGCCCGATCTTTCAGGATCTGAGCAGCGGGATTACACCGGCCGGCATCGAGTACTACCTGCCGCTGTTCTTCGACGAAACCTCCACCCTCTTCGATTACCTGCCCCAGGACACCCAGGTGTTCTCACTGCCAGGCATCGAACAGGCGGCGGAAAATTTCTGGAACGACGTGCGCAACCGCTATGAAGAGCGTCGCGTCGACCCGTCCCGTCCTTTATTGCCGCCCGCCGAACTGTTCCTGCCAGTGGAAGACTGCTTCGCGCGCCTGAAAAGCTGGCCGCGCGTGGTCGCCAGCCAACAGGATGTGGAAACCGGTGTCGGCCGCGAACGCTTCCCGGCGGGGACACTGCCGGACTTGGCAATCCAGGCCAAAGCCACGCAACCGCTGGAAGCGCTGTCCAACTTCCTCGGCGACTTCCCCGGCCGCGTGCTGTTTACCGCCGAATCCGCTGGCCGCCGCGAAGTACTGCTGGAACTGCTCGAACGCCTGAAACTGCGCCCGAAAACCGTCGACAGCTGGCCAGACTTTGTCAAAAGCAAAGAGCGCCTGGCGATCACCATCGCACCGCTCGACGAAGGCCTGTTGCTGGATGATCCGGCCCTGGCGCTGATCGCCGAAAGCCCGTTGTTCGGTCAGCGCGTGATGCAGCGTCGTCGTCGCGAAAAACGCGCCGACGCCAACAACGATGCCGTGATCAAAAACCTCACCGAACTGCGCGAAGGCGCGCCGGTGGTGCACATCGACCACGGCGTGGGCCGCTACCTCGGCCTGCAGACCCTGGAGATCGACAACCAGGCCGCCGAATTCCTCACCATGGAATACGCCGAGGGCGCCAAGCTCTACGTGCCGGTGGCCAACCTGCATTTGATTGCGCGCTACACCGGCAGCGATGACGCCCTGGCGCCATTGCACCGCCTGGGCTCCGAGACCTGGCAGAAAGCCAAGCGTAAAGCCGCCGAGCAGGTGCGCGACGTCGCCGCCGAACTGCTCGACATCTATGCACGCCGCGCCGCCCGTGAGGGTTACGCCTTCGCCGACCCGAAAGCCGACTACGCCACCTTCAGCGCCGGCTTCGCCTTCGAAGAAACCCCGGACCAGCAAACCACCATCGAAGCGGTGCGCGCCGACATGCTCGCGCCCAAGCCGATGGACCGCCTGGTCTGCGGCGACGTGGGCTTCGGCAAGACCGAAGTGGCCATGCGCGCCGCCTTCATCGCCGTGCACGGCGGTCGCCAGGTAGCCATCCTGGTGCCGACCACCCTGCTCGCCCAGCAGCACTACAACAGCTTCCGCGACCGCTTTGCCGATTGGCCGGTGACTGTAGAAGTGATGAGCCGCTTCAAGTCCGCCAAGGAAGTGAATGCCGCCATCGCCGATTTGGCCGAAGGCAAGATCGACATCGTGATCGGCACCCACAAGCTGCTGTCGGACGATGTGAAGATCAAGAACCTGGGCTTGGTGATCATCGACGAAGAACACCGCTTTGGTGTGCGTCAGAAGGAACAGCTCAAGGCCCTGCGCAGTGAAGTCGATATCCTCACCCTCACCGCCACACCGATTCCGCGCACGCTGAACATGGCGGTGTCTGGTATGCGTGACCTGTCGATCATCGCCACGCCGCCGGCGCGCCGCCTGTCGGTACGCACCTTCGTGATGGAGCAGAACAAAAGCACGGTCAAGGAAGCGCTGTTGCGTGAACTGCTGCGCGGCGGGCAGGTGTACTACCTGCACAACGACGTGAAGACCATTGAGAAATGCGCCGCCGACCTCGCCGAGCTGGTGCCGGAAGCGCGTATCGCCATCGGCCATGGGCAGATGCGCGAGCGCGAACTCGAACAGGTGATGAGCGACTTCTACCACAAGCGCTTCAACGTGCTGATCGCCTCGACCATTATCGAGACCGGCATCGACGTGCCGAGCGCCAACACCATCATCATCGAGCGCGCCGACAAGTTCGGCCTGGCTCAGTTGCACCAACTGCGCGGTCGCGTCGGGCGCAGTCACCACCAGGCGTACGCGTATCTGCTGACGCCGCCGCGCCAGCAGATCACCTCCGACGCGGAAAAGCGCCTGGAAGCCATCGCCAACACCCAGGACCTGGGCGCCGGTTTTGTATTGGCCACCAACGACCTGGAAATCCGTGGCGCCGGCGAACTGCTGGGCGACGGCCAGAGCGGGCAGATCCAGGCGGTGGGTTTCACGCTGTATATGGAGATGCTTGAGCGCGCGGTGAAAGCCATCCGCAAAGGCGAGCAGCCGAACCTCGATCAACCGCTGGGCGGCGGGCCGGAAATCAATCTGCGCTTGCCCGCGTTGATTCCCGAGGATTACCTGCCCGACGTGCATGCGCGACTGATCCTGTACAAGCGCATCGCCTCGGCCACCGACGAAGAAGGCCTCAAGGACCTGCAGGTGGAGATGATCGACCGCTTCGGCCTGTTGCCGGAACCCACCAAGAACCTGGTGCGCCTGACCCTGCTGAAATTGCAGGCCGAGCAGCTCGGCATCAAGAAGGTCGACGCCGGGCCGCAAGGCGGGCGCATCGAGTTCGAAGCGCAAACGCCGGTGGACCCGCTGGTATTGATCAAGCTGATCCAGGGCCAGCCCAACCGCTACAAGTTCGAAGGGGCTACGCTGTTCAAGTTCATGGTGCCGATGGAACGTGCCGAAGAACGCTTTAATACCTTGGAGGCGTTGTTCGAGCGCCTCATCCCGAAATCTGCTTGAAGGACGCCCCAATGCGCCTGTTCCGCATGTTGAGCCTGTTGTTGGTGGTCGTGGCACCTGCGGCGTTCGCCGACAGCCCGTACCAGGTGGAAATGATCCTGGTGCGCCAGAACGCCGAACCGGTGATCAACAGCCGCGCCGCACCGGAAAACTGGGATGCCGGGGCAGCGCGCCTGGCCGACAGACTGAGCCCGCCGCGCCTGTCCAACATTGTCGACAAGCTGCGTGCCGACCCCACCTACACAGTGCTGCTGCATAAGGCGTGGGAACAGAACCTGGGCGAGCAGCCGGTCAAGGTCGCAATCACCGACGGCCAGGAACAATTCGGCCAGTTTCCGATCGAGGGCGTGTTGAGCCTGCAACTGGGCCGTTTTACCGACATTGATGCGAACTTCTGGATCAACCAGTTCGACGCCAACGGCAGCGTGATCGCCAGCGAGCAACTGAGCCAGACCGACGTGCGTACCAAGAACAACCAGCTCAACTACCTGGACGGTGGCCACCTCGCGCTGCTGATCAAGATCACCTCGCTGACCGCCAAGCCACCCAGCGCGCCACCGCCCGACATTCAGGACTGATCCAGCGCCATGTCCCTCACGTCGTCGCTGACCAAACCCCTGGCGCCTTCCTGGGCCAATCGCTTTAAAGAGCAGAGCCTTGAGCGCGGGCGACGTTATGCGCTGGAAAACCGGGTGCGCATCGTCGAATGCGGCGACAGCACCATCGTCGCCAGTTGCGAAGGCTCCGGCGGCAACGTGTATCGGCAGACCATCTCGTTGCGCGAATCGGCCAAGGGCACCTTGATCCTGGTGGACAGCCGCTGTACCTGCCCGGTGCACACCAACTGCAAACACATCGCCGCGGTATTGCTCAAGGTCCAGGAAACCCTGGCCTACCCCGCCGCCGCACAGGATGCCGAGCTGCTGGAAAAACTCCAGGCCGTGCTGGAAAACCGGGCGGTGCTGCCGCAAGTGGTGATGGAAGACGTGGTACCGGTGCCGCGCCTGTGGATGGCCAGCGTCGAATTCAGCGCCTTTGAACCGCGCAACGGCAAGATGCAGCGCTATATCCAGCACCGGGCGGCGCTGTCGTTCAACTACTTGGGCAACTACGTCAGCGGGCAGAAAAACGCCGACATCATCGTGCGACAGGACACCCAGAGCCTGCGCATCAAGCGGCATCCGGAGCTTGAGCAACCGTATCGCGAACAACTGCGCCTGCTGGGCTTCAAGATCGCCACGCGCCAGAGCAAGGCACTGCCGGAAAGCGCCGGCGAGCTGTTCGAGATGGTCAATGACAGTGCCTGGCTGACCTTCACCCTCAATGCCACACCGACACTGCGAGCCGAGGGTTGGGAGCTGCTGATCGATGATGATTTCGGCTTCGACCTCAGCGCGGTCGATGACTGGTACGCCACGGTTGACGAAGGTCCGGAGCGTGATTGGTTCGATCTGGAGCTGGGGATCATCGTCAACGGCGAGCGACTGAGCCTGTTGCCGATCCTGCTAAACCTGATGCGTTCCCACACCGAGATCCTCAACCCGGAGAAGCTGGCGCGGCGCCGTGATGATGAGCTGATTCTGGTGAACATCCCAGGCCTGCCCAATGGTCACGGCCCGATACAAGTGGCGCTGCCCTACGGCCGATTGAAACCGGTGCTGGCGACCCTTGGTGAGTTTTACCTACAGGAAGCCGGCACCACTACGCTGCGCTTGGCCAAGGCGGATGCGATCCGGCTTAACCCGCTGGAAGACCTACCGCTGCAGTGGGAAGGTGGCGAGAAGATCCGCAACTTTGCCCAGCGCCTGCGGGATATCAAGGATTTCACGTGTGTAGCGCCTGAAGGGCTGAACGCGACCTTGCGCCCTTACCAACTGGAAGGCTTGAGCTGGATGCAGTCGCTGCGTCAGCTTGATGTCGGCGGCATACTTGCGGATGACATGGGCCTGGGCAAAACCCTACAGACCCTGGCGCATATTCTCACTGAAAAAAACGCTGGTCGCCTGGATCGGC
Source organism: Pseudomonas sp. MYb541 (assembly GCF_037479595.1). Lineage (NCBI taxonomy): Bacteria > Pseudomonadati > Pseudomonadota > Gammaproteobacteria > Pseudomonadales > Pseudomonadaceae > Pseudomonas > Pseudomonas sp. MYb541. The sequence goes on from NZ_JBBGYS010000011.1 coordinate 129,184, forward strand.
CGTGCATGGTGGTGATGCCCACCAGCCTGATTCCCAACTGGCTGGATGAGGCGGCGCATTTCACACCGCAACTCAAGGTGCTGGCGCTGTATGGCGCAGGGCGTAAGAAACATTTCGCCAACCTGCCGGACTATGACCTGCTGCTGACCACCTATGCGCTGCTGCCCAAGGACATCGAACAACTCGCCGCCCTGCCCTTGCATGTACTGATCCTCGATGAAGCCCAGTACATCAAGAACCCGTCCAGCAAGGCGGCCCAGGCGGCACGCGAGCTGAACGCACGCCAACGCCTGTGCCTGAGCGGCACGCCGCTGGAAAACCACCTGGGCGAGTTGTGGTCGTTGTTTCACTTCCTGCTGCCTGGCTGGCTCGGTGATGTAAAAAGCTTCAACCGCGATTACCGCGTGCCCATCGAAAAGCGTGCCAGTGATGTGCGGTTGCAACACCTCAACGGTCGGATAAAACCTTTCCTGCTGCGCCGCACCAAGGAACAGGTGGCGACTGAGTTGCCACCCAAGACCGAGATCATCCACTGGGTCGACCTCAATGAAGCCCAGCGCGACGTGTACGAAACCATGCGCCTGGCCATGGACAAGAAAGTCCGCGACGAGATCACCCGCAAAGGCGTGGCGCGCAGCCAGATCATCATCCTTGAGGCGCTGCTGAAGTTACGCCAAGTGTGTTGCGATTTGCGGCTGGTCAACGACGCGACCCTGCCCGCACATGGCAGCAGCTCAGGCAAACTCGATAGTTTGATGGAAATGCTTGAGGAGCTGTTTGAGGAGGGTCGGCGGATCCTGCTGTTTTCCCAGTTCACCTCGATGTTGAGCCTGATCGAAGTCGAGCTGAAAAAACGCGGCGTGGCCTACGCACTGCTCACCGGCCAGACCCGGGATCGGCGCACGCCGGTGAAGGACTTCCAGAGCGGCAAGCTGCAGATTTTTCTGATCAGCTTGAAGGCCGGCGGTGTTGGCCTGAACCTGACCGAGGCCGATACGGTGATCCACTATGATCCTTGGTGGAACCCGGCCACGGAGAACCAGGCCACCGACCGCGCCTATCGCATCGGGCAAGAGAAGCCGGTGTTCGTCTACAAGATGATTGCCCGGGGCACGGTGGAAGAGAAAATCCAGCACCTGCAGAAGGAAAAATCCGACCTGGCAGCGGGCGTGCTGGATGGGCGTACGACGGGGGATTGGCAGTTGGGCAATGAGGATATTGAGGCGTTGTTTGCGCCGTTGCCCAATAAGCAAGAAAAGCGCTGACTTCCAGACCGCTTTCGCGAGCAAGCCCGCTCCCACATTTGACTGCATTCCAAAGCTGGAACTCGGTCGAATGTGGGAGCGGGCTTGCTCGCGAAGGCCGCGCCGCGGTGTTCAGCCAATCAGTTGAGCATCCCGCAACGCAGTCAGCGCCGCAAGCCAACGCGGATCCTGCTTGTATTCCGTCGAAGCAATTGCCTGCCCACGCATCCGCGCAATGCGCGCCGACGGTGCGACCTTCATCCGCTGTGCCGCACTCAACGCCAACTCAGCCGCCGCACGATCGTTGCACACCAGCCCCATATCGCAACCGGCCGTCAGCGCCGCTTCAATCCGGCTGGCTGCATCACCGACCACATGTGCACCCGCCATGGACAGGTCATCACTGAAAATCACCCCATCGAACTGCAACTCACCGCGCAGGATGTCCTGCAACCAGCGGCGCGAGAAGCCGGCAGGCTGGGCGTCGACTTGCGGGTAGATGACATGGGCGGGCATGACGGCGGCCAGTTGCCGGCTCAAGCGTGCGAAAGGCACCAGGTCGTTGGCACGAATCTCTTCCAGGCTGCGTTCGTCATTGGGAATCGCGACGTGGGAATCGGCCTCGGCCCAACCATGGCCCGGGAAGTGTTTACCGGTGGCGGCCATGCCGGCGCTGTTCATGCCACGGATGAATGCGCCCGCCAGCACGGCAGCACGCTCGGGGTCGCCTTCGAAGGCGCGGGTGCCGACTACGGCGCTGCGTTGATAGTCCAGATCGAGTACCGGGGCGAAGCTCAGGTCCAGGCCCACGGCCAGCACTTCAGTGGCCATGATCCAGCCGCACTGCTCGGCCAGGAATTGCGCGTTGGGGTTATCCGCCAGCGCACGCATGGCCGGCAGACGTACAAAGCCCTGGCGCAGGCGCTGCACGCGACCGCCTTCCTGGTCGACGGCCAACAGCAGGTCCGGGCGCACGGCACGAATCGCCGCGCTCAACTCCCGCACTTGGCGCGGATGCTCGATATTGCGCGCGAAAATGATCAGGCCACCCACTTCAGGCTGGCGCAGCAGGTGGCGATCCTCGGCCGTCAGCCAGGTACCGGCAACGTCGACCATCAAAGAGCCTTGCAGGGCAGCAGTCATAAAACTTCCTTATAGAACGCACACAACCCGTTGCCCTCACCAGGCACAGTGAGCACAACGGGTTGTGAGTAAATAGCTGAATTCGGCATGGGCCGCTAGCTTAGCGGATGCAAGCGGCTGCGCACACCCGGGTCGGTCAAACCTTGGCGGGGGCTGGCGCGGATTTGCTGCGCGGGCGCAATTGGGCTGCGGCCATGGCCGGGTCAGTCACGCCGGTCTCGGCACGCATGCCAGCCGCCAGGAACGGCACCATCAGGCGCATGACCTGCTCAATGGAGGTGTTCACGCCGAAATCGGTTTCGGCAATGGCCCGCAACGCCTTGATCCCGGACATGCTGAACGCGGCGGCACCAAGCATGAAGTGCACACGCCAGAACAGTTCGATAGGCGGAATACGCGGGGCGGCCTCGTTGACCAGCAACATGTAGCGACGAAATACCTTGCCGTACATGTCTTCCAGGTAACGCCGCAGGTGACCCTGGCTCTGGCTGAACGCCAGGCCTAGCAGGCGCATGAAGATCGACAGGTCGTTGCCGCTGCGGGGCTGAACCACCAAGGCTTGTTCGACGAGGATTTCCAGCAGGTCTTCCAGGGTCGGCTTATGGTCGGCCTTGGCTTGGCGACGCTCGAGTTCACGGTCAAGGCTGGCGCAGAAGGGCCCAAGGAAGCGCGAGAACACCGCCTGGATAAGGGCTTTCTTCGAGCCGAAATGGTAGTTCACGGCAGCCAGGTTGACCCCAGCCTTGCTGGTGATCAGCCGCAATGAAGTTTCAGCAAATCCTTTTTCCGCGAACAACTGCTCGGCAGCATCGAGAATGCGTTCAACGGTTTCCGACTGGGCCATGGCTACTCCGCCTGACAAACACTTGTTTGAAACATACGTTTCAGGTTGTGTCTTGTCAAGCCTGCGGGTCCGCTTTCCGGCTGGTCAGTCATGTATTTCATCGCTATTTAATCACATCACCAGCGGTCTGTAGGCAGCGCTATCTCTACGTTGTAGGAAGCGCGTCCGATGACCGTCCAGCGGAGTCATGGAAAAGGATGATTGCCAAGCGCAGTTCACTGTATATAATCCCAGTCACTGTATAAAAAGACAGAGCGATCAACATGCTAAAACTGACGCCACGCCAAGCTGAGATTCTGGCTTTTATCAAGCGCTGCCTCGATGACAACGGCTACCCGCCGACGCGAGCGGAAATTGCGCTGGAACTGGGGTTCAAGTCCCCCAACGCCGCCGAGGAACACCTCAAGGCCCTCGCTCGCAAAGGCGCGATCGAGATGACCCCCGGTGCTTCTCGCGGTATTCGCATCCCTGGCTTCGAAGCCAAGGCCGACGAATCGACCCTGCCGATCATCGGCCGCGTCGCTGCCGGTGCGCCGATCCTGGCGCAGCAGCATGTCGAGGAGTCCTGCAACATCAACCCCACCTTCTTCCATCCTCGCGCCGACTACCTGTTGCGGGTCCATGGCATGAGCATGAAGGACGTGGGCATCTTCGATGGCGACCTGCTGGCCGTCCACACTACCCGCGAAGCCCGTAATGGCCAGATCGTCGTTGCCCGTATCGGCGACGAAGTCACCGTCAAACGCTTCAAGCGCGAAGGCAGCAAGGTCTGGCTCCTGGCCGAGAACCCTGAGTTCGCCCCGATTGAAGTGAACCTGAAAGATCAGGACCTGGTGATCGAAGGCTTGAGCGTCGGCGTCATTCGCCGCTAAAGGAGGCATCATGCAGCTCGTGCACACCCCACAACACACACAACTGTCGCTGTTCGAGGCCTTCATGGCCCAACCCCTTGCGCCCATTCTCAAGGAAACGATCGAAGCGCCCTGGAGCGCCGAGCCTGAGGCGTTCAGTGAATTGTCGTTGCGCGGTGCAGCTGGGAGCTGCCTGAGCCTGCTGGCGCCGATCCTTCGCGAATTGAGCGAAGAGCAGGACGCCCGCTGGCTGACGCTGATAGCCCCACCCGCCAGCCTGACCCAGGCCTGGCTGCGGGACGCCGGTCTCAACCGTGAGCGTATCCTGCTGCTGCAACCACGCGGTGCGCAAAGTGCCCAGCAGTTGACCTGCGAAGCCCTGCGCCTGGGCCGTAGCCATACCGTGGTGAGCTGGTTGAACCCGCTGAACGCTGCGGCCAAGCAACAGCTGATCAGCGCCGCGCGTACGGGCGATGCTCAGAGCTTGAATATTCGATTGGGCTGAGTGCCTGATCGGCCGAAGTCCTGTGACATGCAGGCTTCTGTGGTGAGCGGGCTTGCCCCGCGCTGGGCTGCGAAGCGGCCCCAAAACCAAGCACCGTGGAATACCTGATGTACTGCGTCAATCTATTTAGGGCTGCTGCGCAGCCCAGCGCGGGGCAAGCCCGCTCACCACAGCAAGCCCGCTCACTACAATAAGCCCACTCACCACAATAATCTCACTGACCACAACAAGCCCACTCACTACAAGCAAGCTAGCTCACCAGAGAAGCCTGTCTAACCACCCCAGACTCCTTCACCACAGGGCTCAGTGAAGAACCCGCGGCCCTTCGTCTTTCTCCGGCTCGCCTTCAGCCAGGCGACCTGCCATCTGCACACCTACGCTCAACATGGCTTTGGCCACTTCCACGTGCTGGCCCTGCAGGAACACTTTGGCGTCCTCGGAAAAATCCAGAATGACCAGAGAACCCTCGTCCTCAGCCCGGCGCAGCTCGATTCGGCCGTCAGGCAACTCAACAATTTCCAGAAAGGACGTTGGCATAAAAGTCTGTTCTCCACGAAAGGCCGGGATTATATCAGTCATCCACCCAGCCCCGCAGAGGATCTGAACAGGTTTGTTGACAGCTTGATGAATGGTCGCCGGCTTCGATGACTACAACGCGTTGCGCCTCACACTCCGAGGTGCCTGCATCGCCGGCAAGCCGGCTCCTACGAGCGGATCAGCACTCGTTCAGGCCTTCGCGAAAGCGCAGCGCCATCTTTTTCAGTTCCTGACGCCACCCCTCCAGCTCTTCACGGCTCAACGGCTTGGGTTCTTCCTCTTCCACCGCAACCGCCACGATCAGCGGCTGCGTCACATCGCCCTTGGGCACATGTGGAATACGCGGTGGCTGGAACATATCCGCATGCGCCTTGAGCAAACGCGCCACCCAACTGTCCGGGCTTTGAGCCATTTCGACCAGTTCGGCCAGCTCAGGAATGGCCATCGCGTCCAGCACTTCGCGATTCATGATCATTTCTGCACGGGGTGAACCGGCCTGAGGCAGGCGGTAAAACCCGGCGATTTCATGACACAAACCCAGCAAAGCGCCGTACAGGTGAAACAACGCTGCTTCACGCCCCGCCTGGACCAGCGCGATGGCATTCATCTCTTTCCCTTCCTCGGCGCGGCCAAGGGCTTCCAGGGACAAACCCGCGAAGTAAATTTTCTGATTGGTACGGGTATAGAGTTCGTTGGCCATGACGGCAATCTCCACAACGAATAAGCGTGATGCTGGCTGTGTAGTGGGGGGGGGGGGGGGGGGGGGGCGGCCCCCCCCCCCCCCCCCCCCCCCC